>JAHJOQ010000013.1 GCA_018820315.1 Candidatus Zixiibacteriota bacterium
CACAGTATGAGCGAAACATCCGAAGAACTCAGATTCTTCAAAGTAATCCTCAGTTCCATTGCTGACGGTGTATTCACGGTAGATAGTGAGCGGATTATCACGAGTTTTAATGCCGCGGCAGAGAGGATCACCGGAATCCCGGCATCGAAAGCGGTCGGCCGTCGCTGTTCGGATGTGCTGCATTCAGATATCTGCGAGAGCTGCCTTCTAAATCGTACTATGAAGACAGGCGTTCAAGCGATAGACCGCGGGGTGAATATAATCAACAACCGGGGAGAGACAATCCCCATCAGTATTTCAACTGCAATTCTGAGGGATGACGATGGGAAAGTACTCGGCGCTGTTGAGACATTTCGTGACCTGTCGGCGATTGAGCATCTGCGCAAGGAACTCGATCAGAAATACACCATCGAGGATATAGTCTCAAGAAGCCCACAGATTCACAAATTGTTCGCGATCCTTCCCGACATAGCCGAAAGCGAAAGCACAGTGCTCATCCAGGGGCCGTCAGGTTCTGGGAAGGAATTGTTCGCCCGTGCTATCCACAGCCTTAGTCCGCGAAAAGACCGCAGCAACATCACCATAAATTGCGGAACATTGCCACATCAGTTATTTGAGTCGGAGCTGTTCGGATATGTCAGAGGAGCATTCACCGATGCCAAGCAGGACAAACCCGGTAAGCTGGCCTTCGCCGAAGGCGGGACTGTGTTTTTCGACGAGATCGGCGATCTACCGCTTTCGATCCAGGTTAAGCTCCTGCGTCTGCTGCAGCAGCGTGAATACGAGCCTGTAGGCGGAACAAAACTCGTGAAGGCTGACATTAGAATCGTTGCCGCCACGAATAGAGATTTGAAAGATCTTGTGGCTCAGGGTCGATTCCGCGATGACTTGTATTTCCGACTCGCCGTTGTTAAATTTGAGCTTCCAGCGCTGAAGCAGAGACGTGAAGACATACCATATCTGGTAGATCACTTCATCAGCAAATTTAACGCCCGCAAGGGAAAGCGAATCATTAGCGTTAGCCCGGACGTAATGCACATTCTGATGCAACACGATTTCCCCGGTAATGTCCGAGAACTCGAGAACATCATTGAGTACGGCTTCGTCGTTTGCCACGGAGGCGTAATACAGAAAGAACATCTTCCGGCCGATCTTCGCCAGCAGGCTGACGGAACACCCGTAGGCGATGTGCCGTATGCTACGCCGCTCGCGCGGTCGATCGATGAGATTGACCAGATTCTATCGACGCTGAGGAAGTACGGGGGAAGAATCGCCCCGACGGCTGCCGAACTCGGCATACATCGGACTACTCTTTGGCGCAAGCTTAAGCGTCACCGGATCGATCCTGGACAGATCGGGTAGCTGCTACTCCATTTTATATCGATGTGATCTGTTGCGTTGCAACATATATCGTTGCACTGCAACAATATATGTTGCATTTCTTGCAACGTATTCCTATGCGCTTACTCCATAATGTATTAGATGCCATCGTTTTGAGCCAAATTCTGTCCTCTGGCACGCTTGATGCAACATCTTACAATGGAGGTGAGATTGAAAGTAGCGATACCGCAGTTCGAAGGCGAGGTTGCACCCTGTTTCGAGGTTGCCGGCAACATGCTGATTGCTCTCGTTGAAGACAATGCAGTGATTTCTTCAAAGTCTATCGTATGTGTCGGACCAGAGGGGTACCGGCGAGTCAGGCTGCTTCAGGTGCATGGAGTCAGCACTCTTATCTGCAATGGGATCAAAGGTCTCTATCGAGATATGTTAGTTGCGTCTGGTATAAAGGTGTTCCAGGGCATCAGTGCACCTATCGAGGATGTGCTGGAACGCTTCACAGCCTGCGAATTGGACGTGGAACCATCGAGCTATGAAGAACTGACTGAGCCGTGCAACACGCCTCATCAGGACATTGTCTACTGGGCGAGAACGCTCTTCGAGAGCCACGGCTATTCAGTGCATCAAGCACCCGATCAGGATCAGCACCTGATAGATCTTATCGCTGAGATTCCATGTCCGGTGTGCAGTGGCCTGGTGAGAGTGGCCATATGTTGCGGGGCGCATACATACCGTACCACACAAGAAATCGCCGAATTCCATCATGCTATGCCTCTGGAATACAACGCCCGTGTGTTCATTTGTCCGACTAATCCGACGATTGCCAAATGCTGCAATGAATACGGAATTGAATTGATCAGTCCGGATTTTGAAGGCATACACGGACGCATCATAGCGGACGGCAAGTTACCTATTCTGGAAGGTCAGGTACGAGATCATGAAAGGGCCTCATGGTCATGAGACTTGCATCGAGCAAACATACAGAACAAAACCAGAGGAGCTACCTCGGTAAAAGGTGATTGGAATGGATATGAGGACAGACAAGATCAATGCTGAGGAGCGGGAAAGGGCATTCGTATCACTCAGAAAACCGGAGGTGGTGGAAAAGCAGAAGCTTCATGTTCGGTATCACGTTGAGGATTATGATGCCGAGGACCGTCCCCGGGCATTCCTCAAGGCGTTCGCTGCCATTCTGAAGCACTCCAGCTATCGTATGGCCTTGGACCATTTCATTCGCATGAGCGCAAAGTGCTCTCGGTGCGCTACCACTTGTCAGGTTTACCAGGCCACAGGTGACCTCAAAGACATTCCATGCTTTCGGTCGGAGTTGTTGCTCAGCGTATACCGGCGTCATTTCACAATGGGCGGTCTGCTGCGGGGACGGGCCTTGGGTACCGGGCATCTGACCGACGATAAGATTCAGGAAATGGCAGAGAGTTTCTGGAACTGCACCGCTTGCCGCCGCTGCTCTATGGAGTGTCCTTCAGGCATCGATCACGGACTGATCGCTCATCTCGGAAGGTACATCCTGAGCGAAATAGGCATAGCGCCCCGCGCGCTGGTGGTAAGTACCCGTGAGCAGTTAGAGGGCAAGTCCGGTAATACCTCTGCTATTCCGGTTCCTGCGCTGATCGATACTCTCGAGTTTCTCGAAGAGGACATGCTCGAAGAGAAGAATGTAGCGATTAAGTTTCCGATGGATGTCGAAGGCGCCAACTATGTGTTCTTCCCTGCCGTGAGTGATTTTCTTATGGAAGCGGAGACTCTTATGGGCATTGCAGCGGTTTTCGCCGCAACGGGTGATTCCTGGACGACCGGCACCGGATACTTTGATGGTATCAACTATGGTCTGTTTTACAGTGATCGCATTCTCGAACGCGTTGTCAAAAAGATTGATGCCGAGACCAGGAGGCTGAAAGGGAAGCAGGTTCTTATCGGGGAATGCGGCCATGCCTCCAGATCGGCGAAGTATTTCCTGCCTACTTACTGCGGAGGCAAAGACGCGTTTCCGGTTATCAATATCATGGAATACACATACGAGGTGTGGAAAGAGGGTCGCTTGGTGCTCGACCCGACTATCGTAACCCAGAAGGTCGCTTACCACGATCCGTGTAACATTGCGCGTCAGAGATGGATCATTGATCAGCCGAGGGAGCTTCTGCGGGCATTCTGCCCGAATTATGTGGAGATGACGCCAATGGGTGAGAATAACATCTGCTGCGGAGGCGGAGGCGGAACCGTGTCGATAGATGAGATCCGGCCATACAGAACGACAATCGGCGGAAAACTGAAGGCAGACCAGATCAGAAAATCGGGATGCGAGATTCTCGTCGCACCATGTGCCAACTGCAAGAAGCAGCTCAGGGAGCTTGTCGAGGATCAGAAGATAGACTGCGAGGTGGTAGGTCTGCACGATCTCATATACAAGGCCATAGTCTTCGACGATTCGCTTAAGGTCAAAGAAGAACAGCCGCAAGAAGTAGCGGAGGAGGAGTAGACAATGGAGGCGCTTTTGGATTTCGCACGAGGTCCGCTGTTTCGTTTGAGCTTTGCCGTGATGGCACTCGGCCTGCTGCGCATACTGATCTTTGATCTCTACGGAGCAATAGAAGCATATCGAAGGGCTGGCGACAAGACCATGCCCTGGAATTTAGTGATGCGCCGCTCCGCACAGTGGTTGTTGCCGATTAATCGAGCGTTCAAGAACCGTCCGGCATACAGTCTGATCTCGATTCTATTCCATATCGGGTTGCTGCTGGTTCCGATCTTCCTTTTCGCTCACATCCAGCTTTGGCATAAGGTAATCGGCATATCGTGGCTTTCACTTCCCAAGGTCGTTGCGGACTATCTGACGATACTTACGATCATCTGCGCCGTAGCACTATTAATCGGACGTGTGTTCAATCACTCTTCGAGCTTCCTCAGCAGAAAGCAGGATTATCTCTGGCCGCTGTTGCTCAGCATGCCGTTTGCGACAGGCTATATCTGCGCCAATGTCGGTGTCAGCCCGTCGGTGTATCAGCTTTCTATGATGGCACATGTTTTGTCGGGCGAGATAGCCTTTATTCTGATTCCGTTCACCAAGATAGCACACTGCGTTCTGATGCCGTTCTCACAGCTCATTTCAACACTGGCATGGAAGTTCCCGCCCGGTACCGATGAGGATGTGGCTACAACCATGAACAAGAAAGGAGCGCCTGTATGAGCGTGGCGATCCTGACAGATATAACGAAGTGCATCGGATGCTTCAAGTGTGTAACTGCCTGCAAGGCTGAGTACGGACTGAAACCTGATGTGCCTCGCAAATGGCAGAAGGACGATGGGCTTTCGTCCCGAAACTGGACATCGATTCTGGAAAAACCGGACAAACATTACGTTCGCAAGCAATGCCGACACTGTCTTGAACCAGCTTGCGCATCTGTCTGTCCAGTCGGGGCTTTGCAAAAGACCAAAGAAGGCGCCGTTGTCTACGACAAAGATAAGTGTCTTGGTTGCCGCTACTGCATGATGGCATGTCCTTACGGGATACCTCGATATGATTGGGATGAACCGGTTCCATATATCCGCAAGTGCATCCTTTGCAGCGATAGAATCAAGAAAGGCCAGCAGCCCGCTTGCACCGAAGCCTGTCCGAAGGAAGCTACGATATTCGGAGAGAGAGATCAGTTGATCCGCGAAGCACACAGGCGAATCGACGAGAATCCGGGGAAGTATATCAATAGAGTTTGGGGAGAGCATGAAGTCGGCGGCACATCGGTTCTGTATCTCTCTGATATAGACCTTGGCTTCATGGCATATAACTCAGACACATTGACTACATCGCTTCCGACAACCACTGAACTCGCTATGCATTCGGTGCCGTTCGCATTCGTTGGCATGGGCTGCGTGATGTACTCCCTGAACTGGATCATCCGCCGCCGTCAACGACTTGCCGAGGGCGAAGAGGAGCACAAGGAATAGACCATGGATAGAGTGCAGAGCACAAAGCTCGTTTTATGGGTGATTACCGGACTGGCAGCGGCTGTGGGGGTTACCAGATTCGTTTTTGGCTTAGGTGCCACAACCAATCTTACTGACGCTACGCCGTGGGGTTTCTGGATCGGATTCGACGTTATGGCAGGAGTGGCATTGGCGGGAGGCGGCTTTGTAGTAACTGCGATCTTCTACATACTACGCCGCGAAGAATTCCATCATCTGGTAAGACCGGCAGTCCTAACTGCATTCCTTGGATATGTGGCAGTGATTATCGGGCTGATGTTCGATCTTGGGCTGCCGTGGAACATCTGGCACATGATAATCTACTGGAATCCACACTCACCGCTGTTCGAGGTCGGTTGGTGCGTGATGCTTTACACCACTGTTCTACTCCTTGAATTCAGTCCTGTGCCGCTTGAGGAATCGAGTCACTATGCAATGGTGAGAAGTTTTCTCATGAAGTTCCGTTTTCCGCTGGTGCTCCTGGGAATCATGCTCTCGACGCTTCATCAATCTTCGCTCGGTTCACTCTTTTTGATTATGCCTTTCAAGCTCAATCCGCTCTGGTATTCCAACGTGCTTCCGATTCAGTTCTTCGTATCGGCAATTGCGCTCGGTCTGATGATGGTATCCCTTGAGAGTCTCGTATCTCATTGGTTGTATCGTCGGAAACCGGAGACGCATCTGGTTGCCAAGCTTTCGAAAGCGGCAGTGTGGGTGCTGTCGACATATCTCGGCATTAAACTAATCGACATGGCGATTTCGGGTGAGTTGTCGACGATATTCGCCGGCACATGGGAAAGCAATTTGTTCATCTTCGAATTGCTTCTCTCAGCCATAATCCCGATCGTGTTGTTTTCAATACCGCGCATTCGCAACACTCCTGCCGGGCAGTGGATCGGTTCCTCTATGGTGGTCTTCGGCATGATACTCAATCGTATCGATGTCGGCGGACTGACTATGCTTGGAATCACCGGCGATTCCTATTTCCCATCATGGATGGAGCTTTCTATCAGCCTCGGAGTCGTATCGGTGGCAGCATTGGCGTTTCTCTACGCAATCGAGAAGTTTCATATCTGGGAGGTGCGCCCAAAGCACCCAGAATCGGATCCACACGCTGAGCCGATATTCGGACACACTTCTGAAGTCTGGCTTGGGGCACCTGCTGTTGCTGCTCGAACAAAGTACTCTCTTGCTTTGATATTGAGCTTTGCTATCGGTTTCGCTCTAATTCCACAGCACAGAACTCAGGGAGAGGGCGTCGTGCAGGTTACCGCTCAGAAAGCTCGCGGAGGTACTACTCTTTTCATAGATGGCAATCGCAACGGTTACGGGGCGTTGTTCGATCATGCAGGGCATGCCGACAGCCTGAAGCCGGAAGTTTCGTGTGCAACCTGTCACCATATGAATTTGCCACAAGACAGGGAAAGCGGATGCTGGGAGTGTCACAAGAGCATGTACTCAGAGACGAGAGCGTTCAATCATGATTGGCATGGCTCTCCAGCAGGAGGAAACATCGCATGTAGTGTGTGTCATGATGTATCAGCCGACAGAGAAGCTACTTCGGCAAAGAAATGTAAGGATTGTCACATTGATCTTGAGCCGGACGGGTCGAGTATCTTAGTTGAAGACTATGTCGCTGGTTCCTACGCCGATGTTATGCACCAGCAGTGTCTCGGATGTCACAAAAAGAAGAGTACGGAAATCGCCGATAAACCGGATCTGGCACTTTGTCCTACGTGTCATCGGACTTCGCCGCCGCCGCACATGAAGTCGGACGTCGGAATGGGTTTGGCTGGCGAGTATTCAGGCAGCGTGGTGCTACCTGCGCCGGCGTCGGAATCGGTCGAGAAATAGAGGTTGCATGTGGCCAAGAGGATTCTGATCGTAGACGATGAATCGGATGTCGCAGTGTATCTTGCTACGGCACTGAGAGCGAATGGCTACGACGCGGTGATTGCCGCGAACGCGAAAACTGCTCTTAACGAGGTGCGGCAGAACCGTCCTGATTTGATAAGCCTCGATATCGTAATGCCTGAGGAGTCAGGAATTGCTCTGTACAAGAAACTCAAAGCAAATCCGACCAGCGCGGAGATTCCTGTTGTGGTTGTCAGCGGTGCAGGACAGGACGGAACTTTTGACTTCCGGTCTCTTGCCTCCGACGAGTCCGTATCGGAACCGGAGTGTTTTTTTGAAAAGCCAATCGATGTTGATGAGTATATTGTAATGATCGGGAAACTGACATCTGCGAATAGAGGATCGAAACGAAAGAAAACGTCATGAAGTCCGATACAACATCTGAAATTCCGAAAGGGTTGACACAGCTTGCGCACAGGACTCTGTTCGAAGAAGTGCCGTTCTGCGTTGCCGTCATAGATCGGAATTACAACGTTGTAATGGCAAACAGGAGGTTCACTGCGAAGTTCGGTGATTGGCGCGGAAAAAAGTGCTATAGCGTATACAAGAAGCTTCACAGGCCGTGTGATGAGTGCCCCTCCGCAAAGGTGTTCGAAGATGGAAGTGCGGTAGTTGCCGACGCAGTCGGACTCGACCAGCATGGAAAGCCGACACACTATGTGGGACATATCGCGCCTTTGCGTAGCAAAAAGAATGGCCCGGTCGAGTATGTCCTGGAGATGACAAGAACGGTGACAGGTACCAAGAGCTGGCAACAGGAATATCAGATACTCTTCGATCGAGTACCTTGCTACATAACTGTCATCGATCGTGACTATCGAATTGTCAGGGCCAATGAAGCATTCAGAGAGAAGTTCGGTGACGTAATGAATCACTACTGCTATGAGGTATACAAGCGCAGAAAGTCGAAGTGCACGAATTGTCCTGCGGCAAAGACGTTCAGGGACAGCCGAGTACACAGATCGAATCAGGCAGGCATAGGTAGTCGCGGGCAGGATATACACTATGCAGTCACAACGTCTCCGCTTGTGCGAAGTGGTGAATCTGTGGCGCACGTCATAGAAATCTCCACAGATATTACGGCTGTGAAGCGGCTCGAGAGTCAGGTGATCAAAGCGGAACGATTGGGTGCGGTTGGGCAAACTGTGGCTGGCCTCGCGCACAGCATTAAGAACATTCTGATGGGCCTCGAAGGTGGGAAATACATCGTGAGCATGGGCCTGAAGCAGAATGATCGGAAAGTGATCAACGAAGGTTGGGAGATGCTCGAAAGGAATTTCGAAAAGACTACTTCCCTGGTCAAAGATTTCCTTAGTTTCTCGAAGGGGAGATTGCCGGAGCTCAGGATGATATCACCGACAATTATTGTTAAGGACATTGTGAGGCTATACAAAGACATCGCCGCCCAATCGGGCATAGAGCTGAAAGCAGACATTGTCGGAAAAGTGCACAACGCTCCTCTTGATCCTGATGGACTGCACACCTGTCTTACAAACCTCATTTCGAATGCCATCGATGCGTGTCAGATGGGTGAACAGAAGGGAACGGAGGTGATGATCCGGTTGACAGATCGTAGTGACAAGCTGGTGTTCGAAGTCTCCGACAACGGCAGTGGTATCGAGTATGACGTTAAGAAGAAAATCTTTACGACTTTCTTTACGACCAAGGGTGGCGAAGGCACTGGTCTCGGGTTGCTTACAACGCGTAAAATCGTGCAGGAGCATGGCGGCACAATCACGGTCGTATCAAAAGAAGGCGAAGGTTCCTGCTTCCGTATGGAGTTTCCCCGGAAAAGGCTGATGGCGCTCTACGAAGAAGGTAGACAAAAAGGTGAGTAGAGTGCGAGAAAGTAAGAAGAGGATGCTATGAGTGAGAATGTCAAAAAGACTGTCCTAGTTGTTGATGATGAAGCCGATGTACGGAACTTCCTGAAAGCTGCATTACTGAATGCCGGTTTCGAGGTGATCACTGCCAACGACGGTTTCGAGGCACTGGAACAGGTTAAGAAGCGTATTCCCGATCTGATATCTCTCGATCTGGTGATGCCGAAGAAGTCGGGCGCGAAATTCCATCGTGAATTGAGCAAGAATCCGAAGTGGAGGAGTATTCCGATCATAATAGTGACGGGACATGCACGTGACGATCTCGGGAAAGCAGATCTCAAGGAATTGACCATGTCCGGCCCCGGGATATATCTCGAGAAGCCGGTGAAGGCCGACAATTACATTGCCGCAGTAAAGTCGATCCTTCAGATGGATACGTCTGCCGAGGAGAAAGAGGCGGCAGAGCAGGTTGCCCTGCAAAATGAGTTGAAGAACATCATTGACGAAGCCAGCCCGGAAACGCTGCGGAAGCTGAAAGATGCTCTCGCGAAGAAGAAGGCTGGTGGCTGATATTGCACCGGTAAAGGTCGAACTGATCTAACGGAGGATGTATCTTATATGTCAGACAAGAAGACAATTCTCATAGTGGATGATGAGCCGGATGTTCTCAGATGGCTGACAGTACTCTTTGAAAACAATGGCTACAGAGCAGTGGCTGCCAAGGACGGCGTTGAAGGGATTGAACTGGCAGAGACCGAACACCCCGATTTGATTACGCTGGACATCTCTATGCCAAGGGAATCGGGTGTCAAGATGTACAAGAAGCTGCTTGAATCAGGAAAGACGGCAGACATTCCGGTAATAATGTTGACTGGTGCTCCACCGGAATTGGACGGGTTCCTCGGTCGAATGAAGCAGAAGAAGAAACCGGCTGCCTTCCTTGAGAAACCGGTGACTGATGAAGAGCTGTTAGCAGAAGTACGGCAGTTGATAGGTTGATTAGTTCTTTTCCGTATGGCCGCCTGTCACTTCATCCGGGACAGAACTGATCTTCTCTTCATGGGACCTCCCGGAGTTGGGAAATCTCATCTCGTGCAGGCGATTGGACATCAGG
>JAHJOQ010000014.1 GCA_018820315.1 Candidatus Zixiibacteriota bacterium
AATAGCGGTGCAGGGACTTGAACCCCGGACACGCGGATTATGATTCCGCTGCTCTAACCAACTGAGCTACACCGCCATTATTGCTTGATCGTAGCGGTCAGCGCACATAGTCTATGCGCTGATCAACCAACGCGGAATTTATGCAATTATCGGCAATTGTCAAGCTAATTGAAAGGTTCCAGGATGCAAACGGGCGCTGGATAAGGGGAGCCTCAATCGATTTGGCGGGGGCGCTTTTATTGATGTCGTCAAAGTGTGCCGCAGATTGAGACCATTGTGTATCCTGAGCAATGCGGAGGGTGGTTTCGAGACCGTCGGTTGAGGATCATCGACTTCGCGGCGGAGTGTCGGTCGGCTTGCGAGGGTCGAAACTTGCCTTCGGATGGTTCCTCGGCATGAGCGGAGATTCGTGCGTATACTCGCCTTTCATCTTCTGGTTGTTGAAAATCCGCAGACGCACAGTGAAATCCTGGCATGCCTGGCAGCGGGCAATGCTCCCGAGATTCTCCTTCGGCACCATCCGTTTCTTCTGATGAGCCGGCGCATATATCGGGCTTCCGACTATCGTGTGCCCCTCGGTGAAATCGTTAGGGTTGTTCCATTTCACACCCTTGACAATCTCGGTGTTGGTTTCATCGTAGACCGTCGCACCGGGACACTCGATCAGGACGACATCCTTACCGTCCGGCTTCTTGAATTCCGATACCGCCGTTGAAAGGAAGTTGTAGTACTCGCCATATTTGTCGTTGCATTCAAGGCACATGTAGATGCCCTTGAACTCGCGCATCTTCCTTCCGCAGATCGCGCAGATCCTTCCCCCAGTCATCGCACCCCCTTAGCCGCGCAGTCTGTGAGTCTGTGTGTCGCCACCTAAGTCGTCATGCAGTGGCTTGAGACTACTTCCCCTGATTTCAATCCGGCATAACTTGCAAATGTTCTTCCCGTTCACATGAGTCAGCGCACCGTTGCATATAGGACAGACGGTACGCCGCTTTTTTCGGCGCAGCCACATCACAATCACTCCTTCTTTTAGTTACTAGAAACGCTTACGCATAGGAGCAAATGCAACATGCATGCCGCCCACTATTCGTCAATGTAAGTGGGTGTAGTGACAACGCTTATAGATGAGATCAGTGTTCACGCGTTGTCCCGGAGTGCGGATAATGTGGGAGATTGTCAACACATTGGGTGACACGTCCGAATTGTATAGTCAACCATCAGTCAAGGCTGCTCAAAGATCAGGCGCCAGCGAAGACATCATTGTCTCAGAGTGAAACGGTCATGATCGCACTCATATGAGAACGCAGAGGCACAGCCACTGCGCGCACAGCTAATAGGTCGGCAATCGTCACTGCGAGCAAAGCGTGGCAGTCTCCACTTTTCACCATAGCTTTGATTGACATTGAGATCGCCACGTCGCTCCGCTCCTCGCGATGACGACGTTCGGCGCGAAATGGACTTCACCAACAAGCGGTTTCAACAGAATGACATTCGTCAAGATTCGACGGAGGCAGCTTTACGCAAGCATGAATCGGACTTAGGGAGAGCGGCAATATGGACGGCTCTGACCGTCAGTGCTTGAAGATGAATATCGCTACGAATACGATCGCAGCGCCGGGAAGGACTCGTGCCGGATCGAGCGATGGGAATACGTAGGAGACCGCGACGGCGGATCCTATGGTCGGGAGTATCACGAAAAATGCCAGCTTGAGTGCCATCCTGGTCAGGTAGACAACACTCACAACAATAATCATCAAAACCGCGAAATATACAATTGCGGGAGGAACCGATCCGAGATTCGACTTCAGAAATGAATCGAAGTCTTTGACATAGTCCGACACCCCTCCGAGCAAAGACGGAGCTTTTGTGATGATCCTCTCGATGAACTCGTTCATGGGTATCGCTCCACTATAGAGACTCCGATACAGGTTCGATTGTCAGAGATGATTCCCCAACCCGGCTCAGCCCTACCATCCGTTGTGTAAGGAAGTTCTGCGATGTGATCCATTGCTGTGATAGACGAAGCACTTCATCCTGCGCCAAGTCGGAAACCCAGTCGATAATGATAGCGTCATAGTGGTCCCCAGACACAGTTGCATCGTCCATAGTCAAAGTAAACCGTACTTTCACCTTCGGACCTCCTCTCTCGTAGCATTCCCTTGAGAGCAGTTGCAACGGGAGTGCCATCGAGAAGAATTCCGTTTCAGTATATTGCGAAGTCATTGTTTTACATGTACATGCGAGAACAATAATGAGTCTGGAAGTCACTGAAACCGATCTCGAACCCGCTGTCGAATCATGCAAAGTATTGGAGGAGCACAACAGTCTGTCGGATTGTTATTAGTGCAAGTGCAGATGGGGCAAGCGTTTCAATATGCAACCGACGTTCACGGTTGGTGCATAGACGGAGATCATCACGACGCTCCGCTACTGCTAAATCCGATATAATCACTTGGATATACGGCGGCTGTGTAATATATATCTCATACATCGGACGAGGCTTTCATGCGAAAGATATTCACCAATCTTTACAAGCTGCCCGACATTTTCAGTTGCCCGCACTCATCTCATCAGAAATTCGGTGGCGCTGTAACACCACACCACATTCTAAATGAAAAAAAGTGTTTTCCCGACGGCTGCATGGTGTTCGTGTGGAAGTGCCGTCTCCTCGACAAGGGACATTCCTGTCCGAAGAAATTCAAGCATGTCGGCAGGAAATGCTTCAGCTGCAAGCATTATTTCGAGGAGAAATATATGCGGCAGCCAAAGCTGAAAATCTCCGAAGAAGAATTCAGAAAGTTCAAGAGCCAGCTTGAGGACCTTAACTTCTGGCTGGATGAAATCGTCGGGCGCGAAATCGAGCTCGAAGCCACTATAGATGCAATCAAACCGAATTTCAGACCTTACGGCAATCCTCGGCATGAGCGATTTGCATTTCTGAATTGGCTCGCCGTTTTCAAGAGCGCTCATATCGGCTACGATTTGTTCGAAGATGTTTGCTTTGCGCGGCTTTCAGACAAGACTCAATCGCGATTTGGACTTGGCAATGGCGATCACATACTCTGTCGAGCGACACCCGATTTCGACAGAGGCAGGCTGGTCTTCACGCGGCTCCACAACATCGAGCTAAGTCCGTGCGGGCAGAAGCCTGAATGGAGGAAGGCAAATGTCGAAGTTGCAGCGGCTACCGCGGTACGTCTCAATCTTCAAGCAGAAAAGTGCCTTCAATGCCGATTCGGCTGCCTGATTGACCGACCGCACTATGACGACCGGAACGGATCGCGCTCGCTGCTCTGCCTTGCCGGTCAGAAAGCACCCGAGGAATGCACGTATCCGTTGATGAAGTATCTGGAGAAGGAGAGAGCGTAGCAATCTGAGGTTTCATGGAGGGTCAATGGATGGACCATTTTATCAGGATGACCAACATCTTCAGACTACTTTCTCTCATATTTGTGCTCGCAATATTGACACTTGCCGGATGTGGTCAATCCGTTGAGAAGGGGGGCGTGATCAACATGCAAAATCTAATGCCGACTGAAATCGCTGGCTGGAAAGCCGATGCTGCCACTGAATTATATGACCGGGAAACGATTTTCGACTACATGGACGGCGCAGGCGAAGTCTATCGAATGTACGACTACAGAGAAATGGCGGTGCGTCGTTTTGTGAATCCCACACAGCCCGGAATCGTCGTCGAGATATTCGATATGGGTTCATCCAAGGATGCCTTCGGGATCTTCAGCCATTCGCGCGACGAGGAGGTGAGAGTTCCCGGTCAAGGAGCGGAGTATCGAACCGGAATGTTCTATTTCTGGAAAGACAAGTATTTCGTATCTATCGTGACGGAGAAAGAGACACCGGAGACTAAAGAGGCGCTCTGCGAGATGGCCGCAGCAATCGATTTGAAGATCAAGTCGAAAGGCGCGAAGCCAGATATTCTCGAATGCCTCCCGGACCAGAATCTATCAGCGTCATCCGTCCGGTACTTTCATCTCTACACATCTTTGAACTATCACTATTATCTTTCTGATCAGAACATTCTGATGCTCAGCGATAAGACAGATGCTGTACTCGGAATCTATCAACCCGACGCGGCATACTTGACATGCATCCGCTATCCCGATAATGATCTTGCTGCCAAGGCGTTTACGAGTTTCAGTGATGCCTACATTCCGGAGGCTGGGGGGAGTGGCATTGCTCAGACTGAAAACGGTAAATGGGTTGTGTCGGAACCGTACGAACGATACATCCTGCTGGTGTTCGATGCTACGAGCGAATCATATGGTCGCGAGCTGATTGCAGAGACAAAGAAGAGACTATCGGAGATATAGGCTATGACCAAGAACCTGACTGACAAGAAAATCGGCACGATCACCCGGCGCGATTTCATCCGGGGTGCCACATTTGCCGCGCTCGGAGCTGCGTTGCCTCTTCCGCTGCTCGCGGATGATGCGAAGCCTGTCGCCAAAACCAGAGTTGCTCTCGTGCGAAATCCGGACGTGTTCGACAAAGAAGGCGGGATCGATCCGAAAGTCATCTCGAAGATGATGGATGACGCTCTCACAGCTCTGTTCGAGGCTGAGAAACCAATCGATGTCTGGAAGGGGTTATTCAAGCCTGACGATGTTGTTGGCATCAAGAGCAATGAGTGGGGGCCATTGCCGACACCGGAGGCTCTTGAGGAATATTTCAGACTAAGCTTGCTGCAGGTGGGTGTAGATGAGAAGAATATCGACATCGATGATCGCGGTGTTCTTCGCAGTAAAGTCTTCAAAGGCTCTACAGCTCTGATAAATGCTCGCCCGATGAGGACTCACCACTGGTCCGGCGTCGGGAGCCTTCTGAAAAACTACATCATGTTTACGCCAAGTCCGCCCAGCTATCACGACAATTACTGCGCCGATCTCGCAAAGTTGTGGGATCTTCCGATGGTCCAGGGCAAAACACGGCTCAATGTGCTGGTCATGCTGACACCACTATTCCACGGAGTCGGATCGCATCATTTCAATCCGGAATACACTTGGAAATATGGCGGTCTGCTTGTCGGCACCGATCCGGTAGCGCTCGATTCTGTCGGATTGCAGATATTGCAGGCGAAACGTCTTGCATATTTCGGCGAGAACAAACCGTTGCGTCCAACGGCGCATCATATCCGACTTGCCGACACGCGCCACGGCCTCGGCGTCAGCGATTTGGATAAGATTGAGTTGACTAAAATCGGTTCGACGGCGGGGATATTGATTTAGATGGTTGGTGAGGGTTAGTGTAATCCTTATGAGGACAATCGAATAAAGGGAGGAAGGCAGATGACAAATCCAGGTTCCTACAAGACTGTCATTAAGGCGTATGATGAAGCGCAAACAGAGATTCAGAAGTACTTTCCTCATTTCACAGACTTGATCGACCGCTACCGCTGGGACGTCGTAGTCAGTTATGTTTTTGCGCGTATCGAGTTCGCGAAACACATGACAATTTACTGCGGAATCGTCAAACTCCATCAGACGGATGCAGATCTCTCCTGGAAGGCTGTTACGGGAGATTATCTGTCGCGAACCAGATTCAGAGAACTCTTCCGCACTATCTTCGGAAAGCACATCAGCGAGCCTCTCTTGAAGAAGTTGGAATCAGCAGAGGCAGTCCGAGACAAGCACGTCCACGGTAAACCGGTCACTCCCGCAAACCTACGCAAAGCATTGGTTGATACATTGAAATTCGCAGAGGAATTCAATGCCTTTGTGTACTCAGTCGCTCAGTTCAGGCCTTTTGCCGATCTGCGGGGCTTCAAGGGGGCAGGGAAATCGCTGCCGAAATCAACAACTCGATGGATTCTGAAGGGAATGAACTTTCAGCTGAATTGAGGAAACGACATTCTCAGTGATGGTTCGTTCAATGGTTTTTGGCTAAACCTAAATGAGTACGCTGCGAATTATTCGAAGAGCCGTCAGGAATCTTTCCTGACGGAATCCATACTGTGGTTGGCGTACGTCCCTGTGCCCGATAGAGAACTGGATTCCCGTGCACACAGGAGTTGTGCTCCTGTGGTCGTCATACATCAACTGTGCAGAGGCACACCATTGCGCTCACAAGGATAATGCCTGTTATTGCTTCAGCAATGTAATCATCTCATCGGGACTGGTGGTCGGGAGCTTGCAGTTGTAATTCATACAAACATATACCGTCGATTTGGCATCAATGCTCTTCTGATCCCGCGTGAATTCAGCGATCTTCGAAATGTCGGGCGACTTCTCATCAGACGGCTTGAAAATCACGACTTTGTTCGGCAGGTACACACTTTGCAGAGTCGATAACATCTTCTCGGTATCTTCAGCGCCATCTTTGCCGACTATCACAATCTCATACGATGGTCCAACCGCGAAATCGACAGCCATCATCAACTGCGTGAAATTCGATGGGCTGGTATTGACCGAGCCGGAGAACGACTTCGCAATCGCAGCGGCTTTGCTCTCAAGAGCTGTGTCGCCGGTGATTCTTGCAAGCCGCAGCAGATTCAGCATCGCGACGGAATTGCCGGATGGCGTTGCACCGTCGTAGATTTCCTTTGACCGATGAATCAATTCCTCGCTGTCGTCAGCCGTGAAGAAATAGCCGCCATCGGTATCATCCCAGAAATGCGCGAGCATCTGGTCGTTCAGTTCAATCGTACTTTTCAAGTATTCCGTATCAAAGGTTGCCTCGTACAGTTCAATCAGTCCCCGGACGAAGTAAGCATAGTCATCGACAAACGCAGGCATTGCGGCTTCGCCATCGCGGAACCGATGAAGCAACCTGCCATCTCCAGATCGCACATTGCTCATCACAAACTCGGCAGCCTTCTCCGCGGCATCCCGGTACTGAGGATCATCGAAAACCTGCGCAGCTTTGGCAAGAGCCGCGATCATTAAACCGTTCCAATCGGTCAGAATCTTGTCATCTTTGGAGGGATGCACTCGCTTCTCTCGATATGCGAAAAGCCTTTCGCGTGTACTCTCCAGCTTGCTATCCAGTTCGGATTCGGACAAAGCAAGTTCTGATGCAACTTCGCTAAGTGGCCTTGTCAGATGCAGAATATTCGCACCTGAGCCGGCACCGGTTGCCTCATCCTTGAAATTCCCATTCGGTAGCACGTTGTACGTTGCCGCAGCGATGCGAGCATCCTCCTCGCCGAGGACTTGCTTGAGTTCATCGAGCGTCCAGACATAATACTTCCCCTCTTCCCCTTCGCTATCAGCATCCTCGGCAGAATAGAATCCGCCATTGGGTGAAGTCATATCTCGCAGCACATATGTCAGAATTTCGCGGGCAGTCGTTGCGTACTCATCTTTTCCGGTAGCCTGATATGCCTCGACATAAGCCATCGTCAGCAGCGCCTGATCATAAAGCATCTTCTCGAAATGCGGAAGCAGCCAGTCAGGGTCGGTCGAATATCTGTGAAATCCGAACCCGACATGGTCGAAAATGCCGCCGTGTCGCATGGCCTGCAGAGTTTTCTCGACCATAGTGAGCGCGTGCTGATCGCCGGTTCTCTTCCAATACCGCAAAAGAAATAGTTGATTGTGTGGAATCGGGAACTTTCTGCTTCCCGCAAAACCACCGCGCTGCTCGTCGAACCGGCCTTTGAGTTCATCGTATGCCCTGACAAGTGTCGTTTCTCCCAGATCGCCGCCGGACGAAACCGATTCGGTTGAGCGTTGTAGTCCAGCGACTATCTGCTCGGCAGATTGGTCGATATCCTCTCTCCGATTCTTCCAGACATCTACCACTTGAGGGATCAACTCAAGCATGCCGGGTCTTCCGTATCGGGACTCCCTGGGGATATATGTACCTGCAAAGAATGGTTTCTTGTCGGGAGTCATCAATATTGTCAGCGGCCATCCGCCGCTACCGGTCATCATCTGGCAGACAGTCATGTATATATTGTCGATATCGGGACGCTCCTCGCGATCAACTTTGATCGACACAAATGCCTCGTTCATCATGGCTGCCACCGTCGAATCCTCGAACGATTCGTGCTCCATAACATGACACCAGTGGCAAGTCGAGTAACCAATGGAGAGAAAGATCGGTTTATCTTCTCTGCGAGCCTTGTCGAAAGCCTCCTCCCCCCACGGATACCATTCCAGCGGGTTGTATGCGTGCTGCAGAAGATACGGGCTTTTCTCGTTGATGAGCGCATTAGCATGCCCTGCATAAGCGGTCCCACCGACCGTATCATCAACTTTTGATGTATCCGAAACTCGTCCTGTCGAATCTTTCATTGATTCACTCCTATCGGAACAATGTAGCGTTACTGCTGCCAATATCAGAAAGACTGCTGTTGTAGTCAGGGTTGCTCTGACGTGTCGCCTCATATTAGCACTAATCAAAATACTCCTGCCATGTTGATGTATAATGATCGAATAACGGTCAGTAGTAATTCAACAGAGTGATTCGCAGGATGTTCCTTTTCCTGTATGTGTCCTCAAAAATGTATTGATAAGGGATGCAAAATTCGCAATCATAAGACTAATTATGGATATAGATAATGCACTGCGCCGCTGCAGCCTCTGCGCTCATCTAAATGAGAGCGAACTGGCTGCGATAGCTAAGATTTCCTCGATCCGCTCCGTAGCGCGGAACGGTATGCTGTTTCTTGAAGGCGATCCGGCAGATGGCTTCTTTTCGCTGGTCGAAGGGAAGGTCAGAATCTACAAGGCATCACCGGAGGGCAGAGAATACACGATTCACATTATATCGGCTGGCCAACTCTTCGCCGAAGCGGCTATCTTCCAGGGGAGCAGCTATCCGGCCAATTGCATCGCGCTGGAGGATTCTGTCGTCATCTACTTCCCAAAGTCAGAATTCGTCGATCTTCTCGCGCGTATGCCGGAGATTTCGCTCAAGATAATAGGCTCGCTGTCCGCATTTCTGCGTGAATACAACCAGATGGTCGAGAATCTGTCGCTCAAGGAAGTCCCGGCCCGGCTCGCATCATACCTGCTCGGTGAATATGACCGCACTCCGGGGGAAGTCGTTGTCCTGAGGATGTCAAAGACAGCACTCTCGACGAAGCTCGGAACAGCGAGCGAAACCCTTTCTCGCAACCTGCGCAAATTTAGCGACTTAGGAATAATTCAAGTCGACAACAAAGAGATCACAATCCTCGATCCCGCCAGGCTCGCCGCAATCGCAGATGGTCAGAAAATCTGATTTCTTGACCCAGGTCAATGCTTAAAAGGGACTATTCCAGTACATTTTGCCGAAGAATGTAGTGAGACACCAAATCGAAAGGAGCCAATTATGGCAGTCCGGAAGATAGTTCATATAGATGAAGAGAAATGCGACGGGTGCGGACTCTGTGTGCCCTCATGCGCCGAGGGTGCAATCCAGATAATCGACGGCAAGGCGAAGCTGGTCAAGGATACATACTGCGATGGTCTCGG
>JAHJOQ010000015.1 GCA_018820315.1 Candidatus Zixiibacteriota bacterium
ACATCAGCCACTGCGATTGATGCTGATAGGATAGTGAACATCAAAGTGAGGATCACGTTGCGTTTCATGGTTTACCTCCACGCGTTGATTTGAGAAGTTACTGCGTTAATAAAAACGCTTCATGTCAGTAAAGATGCGATTTCTCAGTTGTCTGGACTGCCTTAACGATACGATATCTGACCCCGAAAGTCAAGTACCCCGTATCACCCATTTAGAGGTATGCCAGTGCAATGCTGTAAATGCCCACCTCTCCCATTTTGGAGCGAAATTCTGGACAATTGCTGGTTGAGGAAAAGATTGCAACACAACACATTGCGTTGGCAGTGAAGTTGATCACCATTTCTATCGACATCAATTTATGCAGTCATACTCTGTCCACATACATAATCGGGGGATTTCATAACGCAGGATCAGCGTAAGTACAATCGAAGACGGGTAAGTGAATACTTCATTGTAGTCGATCAATTAACGAACCGTAAAATCGGAGGCATATTCGACATGTCTGCTGATGGTATGATGGTGATCACTGAATACCGTGTAGATGTACCGCTCATATGTGCCTGCAGAATGGACTTGCCGACGAAGGTGCTCGACTGTGATCAATTGGAGTTCTGTATCGAAGCCAAGTGGAGTCGTAAGAGTGACCTCACTGGAGTCTACGAAGTCGGCTTTCAGTTCATTCACTTGACAGATCGCCAGAAGGAACTGATCCAGGTCATTCTGGACAAATGGACGGTAGAAGAGGTTGATGAAGAGCATCCCAAGGTCTATACGCCTGACCCAGAATCATAGTCAGCAATCCTGCATTTCGTCACCGTTTGGATCACAAGGCGATGGGCCGCCGGCGAAGATATAGCTGATCAGATAAACCACATCATCTATATCTATCGCGGCAGTGCAGTCCACATCGCCCGATTCATTCGGAAGAGGCTCGGGTCCGCCTGCGAAGATGTAGTTGATCAGATAGACTGCGTCATCAATGTCGACTGCGCCAGATCCGTCAGCGTCGCCGCAAACGAATTCGTCTCCCACTTCGACAAAACATGCACTGTGAACAATAGCGTGCCGGAACATCAGCCATCCCGGGCCGGTACCCTCCCCCGCCTTTAGCGCATACGCCCTGCCGTGATTGCTCTCCGGAGAGGATGATGTGCCGTATCCGCCAACGATGAATATGTCCAACTTGCCATCGCCGTCAAAATCTCCAATCACCGGCGCATGATCCATCTCGAATGTTCTTCCATAATGAGCACCGAGATTGTAACTCCAGATCAGATGACCGTCAGTTCCTCGCAGCACTCTCAGAATGCCATCATCAGAGCCAAATGCGACATCAGGGATTTCATCGCCATCGACATCTGAGATTGCCGCGCCACGGAAGATGTTGCCGCCGGTGGAATAATCCCACAATAGGCTGCCCGTGTGGGTCAGTACAATCAGCCTGTTGTAGGATACCATCACTATTTCGAGATGCTCGTCGCCGTTCAAATCAGCGATGGACGTCGGAGCGCCGACATATGACGAGGTCGGATAGTCCCACTCGAGGCTTCCATCTTCACCATTGAGCACATAGAGGCTGTTGTCATAGCATCCGATTGCGATTTCCGGTTTGCCATCCTCGTCGATGTCCGCAAATGAACCGCCGTGGTACATCCAGTCCTGCGGCAAATCGGAATGCCATAATTCCGAATGATCATCCCCCTTGAGGGCATAGACACGACTGTCACCGGACCACTGTGCGACTACGATGTCGAGTTGCTGATCGTCATCGAGATCGAGTATGTTCGGACCCGACTGAATGAAGCTGTTGGTTCCGAGGTTTGTCCTCCAGCACTGACTACCGTCTTCGCCGTTCAGACAATAGACATAGCCGTAGAATGTACCGAATACAATCTCCGGCTTGCCGTCATTGTCGACATCAGCGACTGCAGGCGGTGAATCGATCGAGTTTGATCCTGTAGATGCCGACCATTCGATCTCGCCGGAATGCCCTTTGAAGCAGAATACTCTGCAGGGCGACGATGCGGCGACTATCACTTCGAGCGAGTCGTCGAGATCGACATCGGCGATCACGGGAGACGCATCGTTGCATCCTCCGGTGTTGTATGACCAGAGGACTGTGCCACTATCGGCATTCAACGCCCATATCTTCTCATCATTGAAGTATGTTCCGAAGACAATTTCAAGCTTGCCGTCGCCATCGATGTCGGCCGTAGCCCCCGAACCGAAAGATGGCGCATCAAGATCAAACCACCAGAGAATTTCAGGATACTGAGCGTTGGCGACATTGAATACCAGCAGCGACACTGCAAGCAAAGCCGAGCATAGTCTCATCAAGCTTCTCATTTTATCCTCCGATATGATCAAGAACAAAAGT
>JAHJOQ010000016.1 GCA_018820315.1 Candidatus Zixiibacteriota bacterium
AGATGTCCCGACTGACGCCGAGTTGATCGAACGTGAGCTGCGGGCGTCAGGATTGAAGTTCACTGCGCGATTCGCGCACGACAAGCCGACCTTTCTCAAAGAACTTGAGAATTTCTCGCCCGATTTGGTTTTGTCTGACTACAAGATGCCTCAGTTCGATGGGATGGAGGCACTGGCCGTAGTCAAGAAGCGATACCCTCTGACACCGCTGATAATCGTGACCGGTTCGATCAATGAAGAGACGGCAGTCGAGTGCATGAAAGCGGGAGCAGTTGATTATGTCATCAAGGCTCATCTTATCAGAATGGCGCCGGCTGTGAAAAGCGCTCTTGAACGCAAGCACATGAGAGAGGAAAAGATGAGGGCTGAAGACGCACTGCGCGAGAGTGAAGACAAATTCAGAATGATCGCTGAGCGATGCTTCGACATCATCCTGATCTCGGATCTTAGCGGGAAGCTCACTTACGTATCTCCATCGATCGAGAGAGACCTCGGCTACAAGCCCGATGAGCTCGTGGGAGCCAATCTGACAGAGATCACGAGGGAGTCGGACGTCCAGACAGTTATCGAGGCATTAAACGACATCGCACATGAAAAGTGTGTTGAGGGGCTTGAACTCAAGCTTATTGGAAGCAGTGGCGCTTTGTCGATTGTGGAGTTGAATGCGAGTCCTGTATATAAGTTCGGCAGGGTTACCGGAGCTCAGGCAGTAGGGCGCGACATTACTGATCGAAAACGGGCGGTCGACGAACTGAAGGAGGCTCATCGAACGCTGAAGCTCAAGAACAAAGCACTTGAGAAGAAGCACATTGTGCTAAGCGGTGTTCTTGATCATATACAGCAGGAGAAAGCCGAGACAGGGGAACGAGTGCAGTCCAACGTCGATCGGGTCTTGATGCCTCTGCTCGATAAGCTTGAGAAGAAGATCGGAAAGAACGAGAAAGAATATGTGTTGCTACTTCGATCAAGCCTTCAGGAGATAGCGGCGCCCTTCATCAACAAGGTTGAGGCAAGATTCAAGAGTCTCACCCCGCGCGAGTTGGAAATAGTCAACCTGATCAGGGCGGGAAAGACTACCGGTGAAATCGCCGAGACGTTTGATACTTCAGCGGAGACCATCCGCAGCCACAGGAAGAACATTCGCAAGAAACTCGGGATTCAGAACGAAAGCGTGAACCTCATAACATTCCTGCAGACGATTTAGAGGGCATTGGCCGCTGAACAATCCGTCTTTAGTTGAATAACCGCCGTTTCTCATTCAGTGCTATCAAATGCTATCGTGAATGTAGGGGTGAGCAGTGCTCACCAATGACTGACCCTTCTTACCTCCTCCTCCATATCGCATTCAATCCGAAAAAGATAAGAGGTTACAACTTGGAACTGTCACCGATAGGCAGATAACGAAAGAACGACATGATGGAACTTTCGGATGAATAAAATCGCTTCCCATATTGCTCAAGGAATTGCAGTAACATTGGCCATTGCCGTATCGTTCTCAACGACCGGTGCAACGGTGGTCGATAGTAGCGCATCTTCACATATCTTGACTGTCGGTGTTGACGCGGAGACCAGAGCCTTCTGGAATCTGACTGCGTCAGGCTCGGATGTTTTGTCTTCCTCAAATTCTTCCTGCCCCATAAGTGATGAAGATGCTGCGTGCTTCTCCTTGAGTCAGGCAGGCCGTCCGATCCGGACCGCCATTCGGGCGGTCCGATCGGGCAGTTTTGCTGCAGTTACGACAGACAATCAGACAGTTTTCGGCTCAAGCAAAGTTAGCTTTGGGCTTCTATACAGATCTCAAGCCCTTTCCAGTTCGAGCGTCCAAGCTGAGAAGATTGCGGCCGCGCGAGCAGTGATGCTCACAGAGTCATGAAGTCTTCGCAGTCATACTGTGAGAAGGGAATCTTCTGGAAAGGCGCAAGGCAAGGCAGCTTGTGCCTTTCCATGAAGTTGTATTAAGGTGCGGCATTCATGATGGAAGATACAGTGTCAGCAACAGAAGACACCCAGCCCATTGTTGCAACGGCTAAATCTGGACTGGTGGATGACAGTGCACTTTACCATGCGTTGTTCAGTCACATGACGGATGGGGCCATCTACTGCGATGTTATTCTCGACGACAGCGGAACGCCTGTTGACTTTGTTCACGTAGATGTAAACGATGCCTTCGCAAGGTTGCATGGCGTGTCTCGTGAGCAAATCATTGGAAAGAAGTACACTGAGATATTCGAGCGCGATGGCCAGTTCGATCCTCTTCCGATTGAGGTCGGAGGGCGATGCGCCCTGGAAGGTACTGATGTCAAGTACGATCTCTTCTTCACCCCTCTGAATAAGTGGCTCTCCGTGTCAATGTACTGTCCTCGAAAAGGCTTCTTCGCGGCGATATTCGAAGACATCACAGAGCGCAAGCATGCTGAACAAGCATTGAAGGTCCAGGAGAACAGCTACCGCTCGATCTTTGAAACAGCTGCCCACCTCATTGCAACATTTGACCTTCAGGGCAGAATTGTCGACTGCAATAGGCATGCAAAAACAGTTCTTGGATACGATGTTCACGAACTGCTCGGTAAGCACATGTCGAATCTCTTCTGCCCCACATCACTTGACAAGGCGGAGGCGGCCTTCCAATCGCTTCTCAATAAAGAGCGTTTCTACAATGTTGAGTTCACAATGTTACGGAAAGATGGCAGAGTTGCTGATGTTTCGATCAACGCCTCAGTGCTGGATGGCGAGACGGTAGAGGATTCCGGGATTATTTGTGTGGTTGATGACATAACTGACCGCAAGAGGCGCGAGGAGGAATTAAGGGCATCAGAGCGCGAAAAGGCTACAAAGAACAAGGTGGCTGAGGCGTTTCTGATGTCATCCTTCCAGGGCGCTTTGCAGGAAGTGCTCAAGATCATTCGCGCTGAGTTTAGCTGTAACGATGGCATCCTCGGGTATCTCGAACGAGACGGCACACTGGTGTGTCCGACGTCAGTGCAATCGAGTTCCTCGGTAGATGATTCAGAGGGCAGTTATGCGAGGTGTTCGCCCGAGTCGCTTAGTGCAAGCATCCTGGGACGAGCGCTGGCTGAGAAGAAAACTTTCTATTCGAATAGTCAATGCGTAATGCCCGATGGTATAGAGTGCTCCGGAAAGGCAATTGCTGTCCCGCTAATGTTCCAGGGATCGCCTGTCGGTGTATTCCTGCTTGGCAATCGCCAAGAGGATTTCCAAAAGAATGATGTCACTCTGGCTGAATCTATCGCCGCGTCAATCGCACCAGCTATTCATGTAAGAGTTCAAGATGATTGGGAGAAGAAGGAGGCGGAGCGTTCTGCCGAACAACTGCGCTCATCGGAGCAGAAGTACAGAAGTGTGGTCAACAATGTCGGCATCGGCATTAAAGTGCTGAACCAACAGACGGAGATCATCTCGATCAATAAACGGATGCGATCCTGGTTTCCGGATCTGGACATATCAAATAACCCGATGTGCTGCCTTGCCCTCAATCTGTCCGGCGACATGCGACCATGCGATAACTGTCCCCCATTGAAGACATTGAAAGACGGATTGATTCACGAAGCGGACATAACGGCTAAGATTGGCGCTGAAATCAGGACATTCAGGGTATTGGCTACGCCGATTACTGATGATGCAGGGAACGTCGTGGCCGCAATCGAAATGCTCGATGACATAACTGAACGCAAGCAGGTTCATGAGGCGTTAGTCGAATCGGAGCGTCGTCTGCAGCAGTTGTTCTCGTCAGTAGTGGAAGGAATTGGGATCGTAGATGTAGAGGATAACATAATCTTCTGTAATCCTGCCCTGGCGGAGATATTTGAAGAGAGTTCCGCATCAGACATGATCGGAAAGAATATTCTGGACTATCTAACGCCTGATCAGAGAGTGATTGTGAACTCGGAACACGAACGCAGGAACAATCTTGAGCGATCACGATATGAGCTACAAATTACAACGGCCAGGAACAATCATAAGTCGATTGTCGTCTCATCATCTCCCCAATTGGATGGAAATGCAGTTCGCACGGGTTCTATCGTGGCCCTGATTGATATCACCGAGTGGAGGCATTCTGAAGAGCAGAGAATCACCCTCGAAAGACAGATTCAGCAGGCTGGCAAACTCACGGCGGTGGGGTCGCTGGCTGCGGGAATAGCGCACGAGATTAACACTCCAATTCAATTTGTCGGAGACAATACTCTATTTCTGTCGGATTCATTCAAATCGCTAATTGCACTTGTGGACAGCTACAGCCTGATATTTGAGGCAGCTGAAACACGCGCAGCTATCACAGATCTGATTTCGCAGAAAAAGACTGCCGAACAGGAGGCAGATATCGACTACCTGAGGGAGGAAGTGCCCAAAGCCATAGAGCAGACGATGGATGGTGTCAGTCGAGTTGCCAAAATCGTAAGAGCAATGAAAAGCTTCGCTCATAAGGATTCGGGCGAGATGGCGATGGCTGACGTCAATGAGATGCTCAGCAGCACTCTGATTGTAGCTCAGAATGAGTTGAAGTACGTGTCGGATGTTGTCACGAATTTGGAGGAAGACCTGCCACCGATAGAGTGCTATCGAGACAGTTTGAATCAGGTGTTCCTGAACTTGCTGATAAATGCGGCGCATGCCATAGAAGACGTTGTTGGTGATGGCTCTCAAGGTAGAGGAACTATCACGATCAGAACCAGGCACGAGGGGGAAGACGTTGTAATCTCTATTACGGATACGGGTACTGGAATCGAAGAATCGATCCGCGATCATATCTTCGATCCGTTTTTTACCACGAAAGATGTTGGCAAGGGCACAGGCCAGGGGTTGTCGATGGCGCACTCTGTCGTTGTCGGCAAGCACAAGGGGCAACTGACGTTTGAGACTGAAGTAGGTGCAGGTACCACTTTTTGCATAAGGCTTCCGGCCAGTGCACTGGGACTGATGGGGGGCGAATGATGAAGATATTATTCGTTGATGACGAGCCGCATGTGCTTCAGGGTCTGCAACGATTTGTGTGCTCTCAGAATTTGGATTGCGAGCACGAAGCAGTGACTTCTGCAGAAGCTGCCCTGGAGCGTGTTGCTGCCGGAGATATTGATGTTGTCGTCTCGGATGTACTGATGCCGAACATGACGGGAGTCGATCTGCTCGAACGTCTGAAGAATAACCCGGCGACGAGTGACGTACCAGTCATCATGCTAACGAGTCACGTGGAGCCCATGGAGAAGCGGACCGCGTTACAGCTTGGAGCTTATGACTTTGTGAATAAACCTACGGATCCGGTCGAGTTGGTCGCGCGTGTGCGGAGCGCTCTTCGCTTGAAAATAAGCGAGGATAAGCTACGTCAGCAAAATGAGATTCTGAAGCGACAATTGAGAATGGAGATAGTCGGTCTCCTTGCAGGGGGTATGTTTCACGATTTGAATAACATGCTGATGAGCATAGTCGGCCACACCGAGCTCGCTTCCTACCGCGCAATGGGCGATTCTGAGATGGAAGAGAACCTGAACATGGCGCTGCAATCTGCGGAAAAGGCTTCCAGACTGGTTCAGCAAATACTTCACCTGGGCGGAATACGGAGATCTGAGGCTGACAGCGAGGATCTTGCTCTTATCGTAGATGATAGCCTACGCCTTTCGGCAATGAGCATTCCTCCTGGAATAAGAATCAAATGGAGCAAGCCTTCGATCAGTGCGACTGTTCGTATGGATCGCACTCAGGTATTCCAGGTGTTGGTGAATCTGTGTAGTAATGCGGTAAAGGCCATGAACGGCTCCGGTGAGCTTACGATCAGGCTGACGCAGCAAAAGATAACGGAAGAGGAAGCTGATCGAGGCGGCGATTTGCATTGCGGTGATTATGTGGTTCTGGAGGTGTCGGATACCGGTGTAGGTATTGATCCGTCACTATTGGAGACGATATTCGATCCATTGCTCACAACCAGCGCGGAAGGGAAAGGGAGCGGTTTGGGATTGCTTGTTGTACGCCAGGTGCTGAACAGTATTGGCGGCTGTGTGCGTGTGCGAAGCGCTCTGGGAGAGGGATCTGTTTTCACAGCCTATTTCCCGTGTGACCAGCGCGGCGATCAGAGTGATTGAGAGTTGGAAAGAGGGGACGATTATGCAGGCAAAGATACGCATACTGTTTGTTGATGATCAGAAGGATGTTCTTGACGGTCTCAGGCGAATGCTCCACGGACTCCGAACCGAATGGGAGATGGAATTTGTCGAGAGCGCGGCCGAAGCACTCACCGCTCTTGGGGAGAAGCACTTCGATGTCATTGTAACCGACATGATGATGCCGGGCATGAATGGTGCGGAACTTCTCGAAAAGGCGAGAGAACTCTGTCCGGGAACAGTGAGATATATCCTCTCAGGCTGTTCGGATCGAGAACTGGTGATGCAATCGGTAGGAGTTGCGCACAGATACATAGCCAAGCCATGTGACCCTGAGGATCTCAAAGCCATGCTGGCCAGCTCTCTCGGCTTGCGGGAATTGCTTGCAAGTGAGACTCTTCACAGCAGAATAGCCACAATCAGATCTTTGCCCAGTCCCCCCAATATCTACTTTCAGTTGGTTAGGGAATTGCAGTCGGACAAATCATCAGTCAAGCACATCGCTGAAATAATCAGCAAGGACGTAAGCCTTACAGCGAAAATGCTCCAATTGATAAATTCGGCTTTCTTCGGCCTGCCTACTCGTATCGAGAGTCCCCTGCAGGCCGTCAACCTGCTGGGATTGGACACAGTGCGGGATCTTGCGATGATAACTGGAGCTTTCAGTAAGCTGACAAGCGCGAGTCTCTCCGGCATATCCGTTGAATCGATCTATGCTCATAGCCTCGCAGTTGGGATGGCAGCCAAGAAACTCGCCAGGGAACTGACGCTTCCAAAGCCTATCAGCGATGATGCCATGGTGGCCGGTATGCTTCACGACATCGGAAAGCTCGTCCTGCTTGCGCATTTTCGTGATGAGATGAGTGAGGCTATCAAGATAACCAGGGAGCGGGGCATGTCTCAGCATCTTGCAGAAGCAGAGGTGCTGGGTGTGAGTCATGCTGAGATCGGGGCGCACCTTCTGTCGCTCTGGGGATTACCGGATTCAATCCTGGAAGCTGTCGCGCATCATCACAGACCATCCGAAGTCATCGGTTTGAATCGAAACCTACTGACGGTGGTTCACATAGCCAATGGACTGGAGTATGAGAGTCATTTCGATGACTTCGGGCACTCTCTGTCAAAGCTGGATACTGTGTATCTCGACAGGCTCGGATTGACCAAAGAGTTGCCGGAACTTTGCGACGCCGTTGGAACGGCGACTAGCTGAAAAGGAGCAGGATATGAGCGATCAAATTGCAGAAAAGATACTAGTGGTCGACGATGATTCCAATTTGCTATCTGCTGTGGAGCGTCAATTCCGTCGGAAATACACGATGGTGATAGCAGAGGGAGGTAAGGAAGGTATTCGAAAGCTCAAGGAAGAAGGTCCGTTTGCAGTCGTTATCTCAGATATGAGGATGCCGGATATGAACGGCATACAGTTTCTTGCCCAGGCGCAGGGCATGTATCCCAATACAGTACGGATCATGCTTACAGGCAATGCCGATCTCGAAACTGCCATGCATGCGGTAAACGAAGGGAATATCTTCCGATTTCTTCTGAAGCCATGTCACAAGAGCACTCTTGAATGGGCACTCGAGGCTGCGGTGGAACAGCATCGGCTTCTTTTTGCTGAACGAGAACTGGTGGAGAAGACTTTGAAGGGAAGCGTCCAGGTCTTGACTGACATACTGGCACTTGTTAATCCGGTCGCATTTAGCCGCATATCTCGGCTTCAGAGCTATGTGTCTGAGATTGCCGAGCGCCTTGAAGTAAAACAGCTCTGGCAATACGAGCTTGCAGCGCTGCTATCTCAGATAGGTTGTGTGACCATTCCGCCGGATACTCTTGCCAAGTTCTATACCGGCGCGAATGCAACCGCTGAAGAGCGTGAGATGTTCGCCGCTCACCCACATGTTGCTGCACGATTGCTCGGACGAATACCACGCTTACGAGTTGTGGCGGAGATGATTGCTGACCAACAAATGGGGCTCCAGGAATTGGGACTGGCCGAAGATTGTCTGCCGACAGATCCGGGAACCTTGGGAGGACAAATTCTGAGGACTGCGATAGAGTTCGACACTCAAATGTCTCGCGGAAACACAGTCTCGCAAGCTATGGGACGATTGAAGAGCGCTGCAAAGCCACACCACCCTTTCATCCTTAATACTCTCATGCACATAAGAGTGGTGGACGTGGAGATTGCCACAAGGACTGTCAGCGTTAGGGATCTGAATGACACAATGATCCTTGCTGAAAACATCCGCGCACGAAACGGACTCTTGGTCGCAGCAAAAGGCCAGCACGTGAATTCCTCCATGCGCACACTGCTGAGGAACTATGTCGAGCGGAGGGACCTCCAGGATGGAATCGGCGTCACGGTGCCGATCGGTCACCCAAATGCTGTTGACAAGATCGAAATGCCTGCCAGCCTGCACAGACAGACTGTGAATCCGGCGTGACCGGGCAACGGGGCTGGCATTTGTCGCTCCGAATTCGAATTAGGAGAAAACATGAACAAGTATTTGCTCAGGCTCTATGTCACGGGGAGAACGCCGGGGTCGCTGGAGGCGATTAAGAGTATTCGAAACTTGTGCGAGAATCACCTCGGTGGGAGATATGAAATGGCTGTTATAGATGCACATGAACAGCCCCTATTGGCTGAGACTGAGAAGGTAGTGGCGACGCCGACTCTGATCAGGTATCTGCCACCGCCAGAGCGACGCGTGGTCGGAGACCTTTCCGACGCCGAGGCTGTCCTGGATGCGCTCGGTTTCAAGCGAAACAGATCAAGATCCGGTCATGGTATGCGAGCATGCAAATCAACTGAGTGAGAATTGTGAAACGAGCATCAGACACAACTCGCATTTCTATCCCCGCTCAGACGGCTCCGAACTTCTGTAAATGGGGGATTGAGCATGAACAAGCGCAAAATACTCGTGATTGACGATGAGCCTGATATCTTGAAAGCAATCGCCTGTCGTCTTGAGGCAACAAACGAGTTCATAGTAGGCCGCGCGACCGATGGTTATGATGCTGCGTTTATGACTATGGAGGATGACTATGACTGTCTGTTCATCGACATAATGATGCCCGGCTTCAACGGACTTGAAGTGTGCAGGAAGCTGAAGAGTCATCCTCATACGGCTGCCGTTCCGATAGTCATCATGAGTGCTGCCTGCGACGAAGAGACAGTGACCGAGGCTATAAAGGTCGGAGCGTCAGATTATCTGCGAAAGCCATTCCTTTTGAATGTGCTTGTTGACAAGGCAAGAAAGTGGTCCGGGTACAGCGCGAGAAGAAAGGCTATGGGGTCTTCCGATGCTGACTTGCTGCCTCCGAGAGCTGGTAGCGAAATGAATTTACCCAGGCTGGGAAACAATAGTCGTGCGAAAATACGCGAGAGGTTGACCCGGCGGCTTTTTCTTGGCAGGGCGGAGCTTATCACGAGACGTCTCGGCGAGGTGGTGAACGTCGGCGCAGACCAGCCGCTGGACATTGATCTCCTGGCTTGCGACATCATGACAGCAGCTGAGCTTTTCATGCTGGCCAATTCGGCTTTTATCGGCGCTCGCTCGGAGGTCTCTGGATTCTCGGAAGCCATAAACAGGTTGGGGACAGACAGCGTTGGAGAGAAAATATCCCGTCTTGCGGGGCAGCAGTTAAAGGTGAGAGAGATTACACAGGGGTATATCCTCAATTACTTCTGGGGACATTCACTTAGCACTGCCTGCATTGCTGAAACTCTTGGCCGTTACACGAATTACAGCAACTCTGAGGAATTGTTCACCGCAGGGCTCTTTCATGATGTTGGAAAGCTGTTCTTCGCTACATATTATCCCGAGATATATGTTCACGTGGCCAACACTGAATCTCCACAGCATATGGATATCACTGAGCGAGAGAGAGATGTCTTTGGCATTGACCACCGCGAAGTAGGCAATCTTATCCTCAAAACATGGCGGTTGCCAGAGGCAGTTCAGAAAGCCTGTCTGCATCATAATCAAGAGGAGGCTTTTGAAGGAACGAGAGTCAGAGCTATGCTAAGAATCATCTCGGTCGCAAACGAAATCAGCAATGTCGTGATTTCGGAAAAGGGTCCTTCACATTCAGTACGGAAAAGCGTGGATGGGCTTCGCGACGTAAGAGACCAAATGGCTTTACCAATAGGTACGATAATGGAGAGCGTCACAAGAAGGATCGCACGAGTTGCTACTATATTGCAGTTGCCTTCCCCAATTAAGCGTACAACTTCAGACATATTGGACATTGTATGTTGAAAGTAAGGACACGACAAACTGTCTCATTCGTCATGGAACATGGCGCTTATGGGCGTGTTCTACAAATCCGTTCTGAGCATCTCTAAGAAGTCAGCCACTCGGAACGGTTTGGAACTATGAATTTTTGGCATCGAAGGTCACAGGATTGCCTCATCAGTTTCAAAATAAACCGCTCAAGATGTCAAAGCACAACGGTGCTAATGGCTGTCCTGGCTGATGCCCCCGAGCGAAAGCGCTCAAGATGATGGGATTTCGTGTGGCATGTATGTGCCAACTCCTCACCAAAACAAATCAAACTTCGTCAAAACAGATCGAAACAAATGGACAACGTCAGCCGCGGTGCCGCAGAGGCGTACGTGTTAATGCAATAGGCCACAATGTGTTGCAAGAACGTGGCCAATCGAATCCCTGTCCCCCGACCTAATTATAGCTGTGGCTTGCACGCGAGCGACACATTCCCGGTTGCCTGGTCGTACACGACCGACTCAACAATCTGGCGCATGAGCCTGACTCTCTCGCGCTACGCCAGCACCTCCCATAGCGAACCAAATCGCTTCAGAGCTTCGAGTAAGTGCTCTCTATCGACAGTCTCAGATTCGAGCCCTTTTAACTTTTCGTCGATCTCAGCAAGCCCTTGCTCCGTTTGGCTGACTGTTTCTGTCAGCCTAAAGTGGACTTTGTGAGTTGCAGGTTATGACTATGTAACCGGATGAGAACCGCAGCTGTGTGTGGGATGGACCAAATGGCAGATCATCAGCCTGATAACGACAATACTCAGTCATTCTCTGCGCTCGGTGGTGGCTTGCTTGTAAACCACTACCGGATTCAGAAGCCGATCGGCGCAGGTGGAATGGGTGAGGTATTCCTTGCCGAGGACACCAAATTGGGCCGGAAAGTCGCACTCAAATTCCTCCCGCAACATCTCTACTGCAATGATTCCTTCAAGGAGAGATTCATCAGAGAGGCGAGGTCGGCTACCGCGTAAAACACAAGACCGTCTCGTCCTGCTGTTGGCCCCAACAGCACGGCATGCTAGTCGATAATGTATGTCGTTTTCCGGAACTCTCAGAAATGATACGATCTTCCGCCAAAGAACGCGAGTATTCTTTCTTCTTTTCTATCCTGGTGCTCACTGAAGTCTGACGGCACCAGGAGAGTCAAGTCTTACTGGATTGATAAAGCGGACATCTTCGTTCCATTCGGAAACTCACCCCCCGTAAAGGAACACGCAGAGATTGCCGATTACTCTCAAAAGAGTAACGATGTAGCAGTAACTTAGAATTCAATCCAATGCTGTGAGGTAGTTATGAAATCACATCTCAGTGCGTCTGTCCTGAATTGGGCTCCAATGACTGTGGCGCTGCTGCTGTCACTGGTGATGGCTCCGATGATGGCGTGCGCCGAAACAACTCAGGACATCGCAGATCTTGACCTTCAGAGTCTGCTGGATGATGTTGTGTCTTCCGCCTCCAAATATGAGGAAACTCTGGAGGAATCACCCGCGAATGTCTTCATCGTTTCACGGGCGATGATTGAGAGCTATGGGTGCAGAACAATTGGCGATGCGTTATCGTTAGTTCCCGGTATCTACATCACCGACGATTATTCTCTGTCGCAAATCGGCGTAAGAGGCATTGCCAATTTTGGTGACTGGAACAGTCGCATGATGGTACTCGTTGACGGTCGGTCGATTACGGAGCAGTATGGTGGATCGAACAGCATCGATGTCGTTGGGCTGGATCTGGACAATATCGATCGGATCGAGGTCATCAAGGGACCCGCTTCCTCATTATACGGAAGCAATGCATTCTTCGGTATTGTGAATTTGATTACGGAGCAGCCCACCGAGAATGAGCTGTTCGTGAGCAGCAAGTACTTCCGGAACACAGACCAAAAAGGCAGCAGCATCCGTCTATATCAGAAGTTTGACAATGGATTGACTGCGCTCATTACGGGGAGCTATCTGGACAGAAATGGAAGTGATCTTTTCTTCAAAGAGTTCAGCGATTTGGGCGATGGAGCGATCCTGAGGCTCGACGAGGACGGCTATAATCAGTTTTATCTCGATTCAGCTGATTTCACGGGAGGTTATTCTCACAACAAGAACAGTGGCGAAAACTATGCATTTCGCAGTCGCCTTGGCTTAGGACATTTCTATCTGACAGCACATTTCGGGCAACAGCGTTCCGGCATATCCCACGGATTCTATGGAGCATTGTTCAACAGATCGGAGAATGAATACAACGAACGCCGGTATTTTGTGGATCTGGGATATCAGAACTCACTGAGCGAAAATTCGGAGCTTTCACTGCGACTGTCGTACGATCACTTTTTCTGGAGCGATCACATCCTATACAATTATTACTCTGATGAGGACGAGCCACTGTACCTCCCGGGGCCGACATGGATTGATGCTGAATACGACCAATGGTACTCGTCCGAAGCCAGACTCCAAGTCGATTTCGGCGACAGAAACAGGGCAGTGTTTGGAGTAGAAGTCCAATTACATGAAATCATGCACGAGTCAGGCGAAACCGATCAGGCTGGAGAAGAAATACAGGAAAACGTCATTCCTCCCGGCTCTGTGAATTATTCGGGTCAGATATACAATGTCTACGTACAGGACGAGCATCGGTTTTCCGAGAAGATCAAGTTTGTGGGCGGGCTTCACTTCAATCACTTCACATACACTACAGGCAGGGTCACGCCCAAAGGTGCGCTCATTCTGAGTCCGTACCGCCATGGCACGTACAAACTCATTGCAAGCCAGGGTTTTCGTTCGCCGACATTCTATGAGGTCTCATTTGACGACGCGACCTACTTCATAGGAAATCCGGAATTGACGTCCGAATTGATCACCAGCTATGAGGCCATATCGACACACGAATTCCCATACGGATTCGTTGTCGAAGTGGCCGGAAATCTCAGCCGTGCGAGTGATCTGATCGTTCAAACCGTTATCGATGAATCCGATCCAGCTCACCCAGGCGGTGATTACGTGGAGGAGGTATCACAATTCAGAAATACCGGAGAAATACAATCCTCCAGCCTTGAGTTGTCACTTCAGCGGAATCCCATCTATAGTCTCAGCGGATTTGCCAATGTGACGTACCAGAAACTGGAAATTTCTGGTGATGCTCAAACCGACCAGCCGTTCAACTCCCCGCGATGGCTTGGTAACATCGGACTAACATATCAGATTAGCCGGAACCGCATGTCATTGTCGACCAAAGCAAACTACATATCATCTCGACGACTTTGGGATCACAGCTTTGTGGACGGACAGATGACTATGGATGTGATCGCCAATTTCAGGAGGGTTCTCAGCGTGGTCGACGTAACTGTCGGAATCATGAACGTTTTCGACAGCGATTATCGAGTTCCTCTCAATTTCGATTATGCGCCATCAACGAGCATTCAGCGTCCGCGAAGATCACTGTATGTCAACCTGAAGTCCAATTTCAATTGATAGGCAAGCCTGGCGTAACAGGCCCTAAAACGAGTTAAACAACGTGGGACGAGATGCAGACAAAGATTGCGTGTTTTCTTGGGATTCTATTGATAACAGGGGCGGCTCCCGCTTTCGGTGACAACGGGACAGTTGATCCCGGACTTGAAATTCAACTGTTCTTAAAAGTCATCACCTATGATCAGAATTTTCTGCCGGAGAGCCTCGGCGCAGTCCGTCTGTATATAGTCTATGATAGAAGTGTTCCGGAATCTTATGAGCAGTTATTGAGAGTTGACAATTTCCTGCGGGAGAGTCCTGGAATGTCTGTAAGCGGAGTTGCAGTCAAGCATGAGTCATTGCCGATTAAACAGTTCAATTTTGCTGTGTCAAGGATGTCGAGTAGGGAGTATAATATTCTTCTGGTAACTGCTGTCGATCGACGAGAAATTGAATCGCTCGCACTCGAAGCGCAGGCAGCCGGAATGCGATCATTCTCTATCTTGCCGGAATACGTGAATCTGGGATTGGCAGTCGGTGTCAGAGTCGGTAAGAAGCGCAATTCAATAATCGTGAATCTGGAGTCTTCTCGACGTGAGGGAAGTAATTTCAGCGCTCATCTTCTGAAGATGTGCGAGGTGATTAAGAATTGAATGTGATTTTGAGATCATTGTCATTCAGGACCCAGATTCTGATTTTGACTGTATTGCTCGTACTATGCACCCTTGTGCCGCTGCTTCTGCACACCGTCAGCCATATCAGAAACGCGATGTATCGTGACATCGAGCGGAAGGCTGTTGGCATGTGTGAGATGGTGGCAAGTACTATAGGTCCGGGTCTGGAGTTTCAGGACAGTAGTTACATCAGCGACTATGTGGCTGGCGTCTTGGTTGATGATGAGATTGTAGGGATCTGCATCTGTGACGAGAATGAGGCAAATGTCTATCGCTATACCAATTTGAATCTCCCGTGGTCCGTCCTGAATAGCAATTTTGAGTCCGACACATTGGCTGTCTATCACGAAGATGAACACTGCATTGCATCAATGCCTGTCCTGTCGATGGGCAGGAGGGTCGGCAACATCTGGCTGGTTGTCACCGAAGCTTCGATGACAGAGCGGATCAGTGCCATTGTGACCAGCATATTGTACTTCTCCGGTCTGCTTCTGGCACTGGTTCTCACTCTCGGAGTTCTCATATCCAGGAAGATAGTCCAGCCTATCAGATTATTCGAAAGCGCAGCAACTCGTATTAGAGACGGTGATACTGCCTCTGCCATCGATATCAGCACAGTGAATAGGGACTTTGTAAGCCTCGGGCAATCCTTCAACGAGATGCGGGCTGCACTCGCCTCTGCGTTCGAAGATCTGAATGCTTCCAGGGAGCACCTTGAGGAAGAGGTGCAGGAGCGAACCGGCGAGTTGCGGGACCAGCTTGCCGAGCGAAGAAGAGCCGAGAAGGCACTGGTCGAGAATCAGGCTCTGCTGAGAGAGACTATCGAATCTACAGCAGATGGCATCCTCGTGGAAGGGGAAGGCAGAACGATCACTCTGACAAACACTCGTTTTGCCCAAATGTGGGGTTTTGTTTCAGATGAGTTTGAGAACTACGATTGCTTGAAGTTATGTCAGTCGATGCTGGGCCTGCTCTCAGATTCTGAGGGTTTCATGAGAAGGATCGAGGAGCTACCCAATACATCCGAGAACAGTTTCGACACTATCGAATTCAAGGATGGAAGAGCTTTCGAACTGTACACAAGCCCGTTGATCCATGGTGGCAGGGCATGGGGTCGTATATGGTGTCTCAGGGATATTACTGAACGGAAACGGTCGGACGAGAGGCAGAAAGAACTGCAAGAACATCTCAACAAAGCTGAGAAAATGGAATCTTTGGGGCTGCTGGCAGGCGGGGTGGCTCACGATCTTAACAACATGCTCGGCCCTATGGTCGCTTATCCCGATCTGATACTCGAGCAGCTCGAGGAGCAGAGCGGGCTTCGAAAACATGTCAGGACAATCGGCACAGCTGCGAGGGCTGCAGCCAGTGTAATCCAGGATCTTCTGACTCTTGCGCGTCGCGGAAGGTACGAGATGTGCCCTACGAATCTCAATGAAGTGGTCGACGAGTATCTTGAATCTCCGAGCTTCTTGAGGCTCACAAGAGAGCACCCGGAAATCTTAGTCACACTGGAGCTGGACAAGACGATTGCCAATCTGTATGGTTCCGGACCTCATTTGTCAAAAGTAGTGATGAACTTAATTACTAACGCCTTCGACGCTATGCCTGGAGGTGGTGAACTGACGGTCAAGACGCATCAGATGTGCATCAAAGAATTCGACGCCAGGCACGTTGATGTCGTACCGGGTGACTACGTTCTCTTGCGCGTTAGAGACACTGGGATGGGAATTGATGAGAAGGATCTTGATAAGATTTTCGAACCCTATTATTCAAAAAAGAAAATGGGGAGCAGCGGCAGCGGACTGGGCTTAGCCGTTGTCTATGGAATCGTGAAAGACCATCAAGGGTGGTACAATATAGAATCTACAGTCGGTGAAGGCACGGAGTTCATTTTGAACTTCCCGGTCTCAACGGAGGAAGTCAAGCAAGAAGATAGCGCAAGTGTCATCCTGACCGGGAAAGAATCGGTGCTGATCGTAGATGATGATGAGGGACAGAGAGAGGTCGCTTCAGATCTCTTGCTTAGCCTTGGTTATAGAGTTGCAACGGCCAGAAACGGGCATGAGGCTGTGAAGTATCTAACTAAGCATACTGTAGACATTGTAGTGCTTGATATGATCATGGAGGACGGATTCGATGGGCTGGATACTTATGTCGAAATTCTGAAACTACACCCCGAGCAAAAAGCTATTATTGTCAGCGGCTTTTCTGCAACTGAGCGCGTCAGCCGGATGCAGGCACTCGGTGCAGGCCAGTATATCAGGAAGCCCTACAATCGCCAAACCCTGGGGCTCGCTATCAGGGAGGAAGTTGGAGCTACCAAAATACCCATAGTGAAATGATTAGCAGAATTCGCACATCTCTGCCTTCAAGCGCCGCACCGAGGCTCGTTTCAGCATGCATCAATAACATAGCTTCATTAGTTCTCTCTTCTGCATCCAGTCTTTCTTCTCCAAGAACCGCACCCAAACAGCAGACGACCCAGATGAGATTGCATGGCTTTCGATTGTTGACGGATTGAAATAAAAGAGTATATTACCTCTGTTAGGTATTTGGGAAGATAATGTGCCTGACAGAGCCGTTTCCTGCCGTGAGAATTGGAACTTTCAGAGTCGTGTCGACACTACTGCCGGTGTCTCGTGTGAAGGCAACTCCAATCGCACAACCTCAGCAGGAGTCGGATATGCCGGGGCGCAAATTCCATGAAATGGTCGAACGGAGGAAAGCACTGTGACAAGAAAAACATTGTTAATCGCATTACTTCTCGTCTTGACATCTGCGACGGCATCCGCAGATGATCTCTATAAAGTCGCCGTTAACAGCCATGCAGATGCTTTGAGATTGGAAGCTGCTGGCGTCGATCCTCTGTTAAGAGTTGACGGCGGGTTTTTGGTCCTCATAAAATCCGGTTCTGAAGCTATCATATCAAGTTCAGGGCTCGATTATGAGCGCGTTGCTGAGGGCATCACGCGCAACCGCATCGCACTTGACATTAGACTTGATGGATCAAACATCGGGAAGTTCCCGGTCCTCTATGAAGAAGGCGGAGTTCGTCTTTTGAGAGTGGACCCCGCAGATTTGCAGGCGGAAGCGACTGAAGCTATGGGGCTTGCTCCAATACTGACAGAAAACCTCAGGATTACCTACGATGAACCGGTTAAGCTCAGTCTGCAGCGAACTCTCGCCAGGCCGGATCTCGATTCTCTGATTAGTCTAATCAGCCAGGATTCACTTCAGTCATATGTCGAAGTCCTCGAGTCGTTTCCTCCGCGAGTGACGGGGAGCGCATCGGACTATGCGGCACGAGACTGGTGTGTCGGCAAATTGCAGGAATTCGGGTACACGAATGTAGAGTTGGACAGCTTCACGTATAGCTCCAACGCCGTGCAGAACGTGGTGGCCTACAAGTACGGAACGGGCCTTCTCGAACATCAAATAGTAGTGGGTGCACATCGAGATGCCGTCTCAGGCTCTCCCGGAGCTGATGACAACGGCTCCGGTACCGCAGGTGTTCTCGAAATCGCCCGCGTCCTCAAGGATATCGAGACCGAAATGTCATTCGTATTCATACTCTTCACTGGAGAAGAACAGGGGCTGCATGGATCGTGGCATTATGCGAACGAGGCTGCGGCTAATGGCGACAGTATTGTCCTGATGGTGAATATGGATATGATCGGATACGAGGGCAATACCAACGATGTGACTCTATACCACAGCTCGGATGCTACCTATGCTCAGTTGTACAAGGACCTCGCCGATTCACTGTCAGGCGTGAGTCTGATCGGACATCTTAGCGGCACTTCAGCGTACTCGGATCATTATCCATTCCAGCAGAATGGCTATGATGTGGTGTTCACCATCGAGTACAATTTTTCGCCTGTATATCACACTCCCAATGACAACTCGAGCTACCTGGATTACACGTATATGGCTCGAATAGTGAAGGGCTGCCTGGCCACAGCATATCAGGTTGATGGCTCATATATACCCGTGCCGGGCCTGAGCTTCACATATCCGGGTGGAATCCCGGAGACAGTACCTCCGGGTGCGAGCACTGCATTCGACGTCGTAGTTACAGGCTCTTCGGGCGGAGTGCCGGTTCCGGGGAGCGGTGAGTTGCATTACAAGATAAATGGCGGGCTGCTTATGACCACGCCCATGACCGATCTCGGCGGCGGCAGTTATGAGGCTACGCTTCCGCCGCTTCAGTGCGTTGATAACAAGATCGAATTCTATGTCAGCGCTCAAGAGCAGACAACCGGGCGGATCTATGATCCTTCGCCATCGAATCCAAACATGGCTGTAGTAGCCACAGATGTTCAAGTGGCATTCTGGGATGACTTCGAGCTGAATAGAGGCTGGACTGTCTCTGGTGGGCTGTGGTCTCGTGGCACACCGACAGGAGGAGGAGGGCAGTACGGCAATCCTGATCCATCCGGCGGACATAATTCATTCAATGTTTTCGGTTACAATCTTAGCGGTGATTACGAAAACGACCTGCCTGAAAGGCACCTCACTAGTCCTGCGATCGACTGCAGCGGGATGGGAGGGGTGAGCCTCAGTTTTTGGCGATGGCTTGGTGTCGAGCAGCCCTCGTATGACCACGCGTATGTGCGCATCAGCACCAACGGCACGACATGGACTACTCTCTGGCAGAATACAGAAGAAGTCACAGATGCCAACTGGACTGAGATGTCATTTGACATAGCGAGCATCGCCGACGGCCAGGCTACTGTTTACATCAGATTCACAATGGGCACAACAGACGGCTCCTGGCAATACTGCGGATGGAATATCGATGATCTTGAGGTCTCTGCTTTTGTCTGCGATGATCAGCCGGATGCGGATGGCGATGGCATAGCAGATTTGGTTGATAACTGTCCGACGACGTACAATCCTGATCAGAATGACGCCGACGAAGATGGTAGCGGGGATGTTTGCGACGATTGCACCGACACGGACGGCGATGGTTACGGCGACCCCGGATATCCAGCAAACACTTGCGATCTGGACAATTGTCCTTCGGCGTACAATCCCGGGCAGGAGGATGCTGACGGTGATGCAATAGGCGATGTTTGCGACAATTGCGTTACAGTCTCCAATCCGACTCAAGAAGACAACGATTCAGATACAATTGGTGATGCCTGCGATAACTGTATGAGCGCAGCGAACCCCGATCAGGAGGATTCTGACAGCGACACCGTTGGCGATAGCTGCGACAACTGCATTTATGTCGCAAATCCTGACCAGACTGATACGGACGGTGATGATATCGGCGATGCCTGTGAGTTTGTCTGCGGTGACGCCGATGCCAGTGGTATTGTCGACATCGATGACGTTGTCTATCTGATAGCATATATATTCGCATCAGGGCCGGCGCCTGATCCTCTCGAATCGGCTGACGCCGATTGCAGCGGCGGTGTCGATATCGATGATGCGGTATATATCATAGGATACATATTCTCCGGCGGTTCTGCGCCCTGCGACACTGATGGGAATGGCGATCCAGACTGTTAGATTCTGCGGAATATCATGATATCAATAGAACCGGGAGCCAGTTGATTGGCTCCCGGTCTGATTTGCGGTCGTCTCACGACAGGATCACCCAATCAGTTCTTTGACCTTCTTGAGAAGAGCATCACGATCGACTGGTTTCTCAAAATAACCGGCCGGTGGATGAACCTGCTTTCTCTTCTCGATAAATTTCTTGAACTCGGGCGACACACCGGTGATCATGATGACTGGAATTGCACTGGTTTCCGGTGTATCCTGGACATTTCGAAACATCTTGATGCCGGATTCATTGTCCATGCTGATATCGAGCGTGATGAGATCCGGTTTTTCGGATTTGGCTTTTTCGAATCCGATTTGTCCATCCTCTGCAGAAATCGTCTCATAGTCATTATCTGCAAAGAAGGTCTCCAGCCAGGTGCGCTGGTCTTGTTCATCTTCGACTATCAGAATTTTCTTTGCCATCGATCATATCCTTTCGCGCACATTTTCCTCATGCTGCCTTACTTCGTCAAGGTAATGCTACAATTCATATCAATGCAACTACTTTTCCGGCGTGACTGGAGTTTTGGGTTGTTCGCGTGGAAGAGTCACAACAAAGCGAGTCCCTTGGTCAGGTTCAGATTCCAGCCTTATTTTGCCGGAGTGTGATTGGACAATCTTGTTCGCAATGAATAGCCCGAGTCCTGTCCCTCCGGATCCTTTTGATGAAAAGAACAATGTGAACGCCTTCTGTCTGGTCTCTTCGTCCATGCCGATGCCATTGTCTGTTACTTCGAACACAACTTCGTCATCAAGTCCACTCGCTTTAAATGTGATTGTGTGTGTGTCCTTCTTCTTGTCGACCCTGCATGCATCGATGGAATTATCGATCAGATTAACCAGCATAGATCGAAGAGCCTTGGCGTCCGCTTGAAATACAGCTGCCGATGGATCAACCTGCGTATCGAAACTGATGTTGTGATCTTTGGCCTTCGCTTTCATTACATTGAAGACTTCCTGAACGACAGATTCAGCAACGATTTCTTCTAAGATCGGCTCCCTGTCCTTGGCATAGTACAGAATATCGAGCACTGTGCTCCGAATCCTATCGACGTTGCGAAGCACCATTTCCCAGCCGGTCGAAACCCGCTTCTGGTCTTCTTTCTTGAGGCCGGTATCTACCAGGTAGATGCCGCCGTCCATGCCGTTGAGAAGCCCCTTGAGATCATGCGAGATTGTACTGATTATCATTCCGACATCCGAGAGTTTCGATTGGAGCTGTCGGATCGCCGTTATATCTGTGCTCATTTCGATTACGGTCTCGATGTCTCCGTCAGCATTGTGCACAGGCGCCGTCGTTACAATCACATTCATGCGCTCGCCGTCGCGAGATGTCACAACTTCCTCGTGGGTGCGAGTCTGTCCATCTTCGAATGTGTGTCTTACAATGCAGGGCTGACATTCTGTCGCGCGCCTCTTGTACACCTCATAGCACTTCCCGCCGTAAGAAGTGCCGAAGGCTTCTCTATGGAATCGATTAGCCTCCACGATGCGAAGGTCACGATCCTGCATGGATATGAAACAGGGGACTTCCTCGAATAGCAGTCGGTATTTCTCCTGACTCTCTTTGTGTTGTTTCTGCAGAAGCTTGATCTCTGTGACATCCGTTGACATTTCCATGACTGCTGTGATTTCTCCAGCCTCATTTCGAATCGGAGTGGTGTAGACTACAACCCAGACTTCTCTGCCGTCAAGTGTGTAGACGCGTTCCTCGCTTCGATGCCGCTGACCGTCGTGGAAAGTCCGCTCCACCGGGCAGATTTCACACTTCTCCGGACGCTGCTTGTAGATTTGATAGCAGAACCGCCCTTCGAATGCTCCAAAATCAGTCACGAACCGTTCATTTGCATCGATGATGTTAAGTTCCCGGTTCTGGACCGTGAGATAGCACGGCATTGAATCGAAGTAGCTTCTGTAGTCGTTCTCCATCGGAATATCCCTGTGGTTTCACTTCTTCTTGCCGGAGACCTTCTTCTCGTGAGCAAGCTCCAGTATTCTCCTCACGCTCAAAAGCAGATGTTCTTCATTTATCGGCTTATCTACATAACCATCCGGTGGCTGAACATGGCGGTCATAGATAAGCTTACGGAGTTCCGGCTGTCCGGTGATTATGCAGACAGGTATCGATTTCAGCTCTGGGTCATTGCGCATTACCTCAAATACATCCGACCCCGACATGCCCGGCATCGAGAGGTCGAGCGTCATTAGGTCCGGCATTTCTCTACGAGCGATCTCGACTGCTTCATCTCCGCTGTGAGCCTGCAGCACCGTGGCGCCATTATCTTCTAATATTGCTGATGCGAAAATGACAAAATCGGGCTCATCGTCGGTGACGAGAATCTTGTATCCGGCGAGGTCACCAACCTCGGCAACTTCGGGAATCTCCGGCACAACTTCCACGACCTTCTTCTCGATCACGAGTGCATTGGCTACCAGATTGACGAGCTGTGTGACCGGCATCCCAAGCTTGTAGTGCTTGATCAGGTCGTTCAGGCCGTCGACGCAATTGTGACACGATGTGACAACGATCTCGGCTCCAGTTGCCGTGAGCTGATCAGCCTTAATCTTCGCGGACTTCAACCTGCGCGGAGTATATTCCGACATCGACATTGCACCACCGCCGCCCGTACAGCAGTAGTTTTCCGAACGGTTGGGGTACATCTCCCTGAAGTCTTCGCAGACGAGCTGAAGAAGTTCTCTGGGTTCCTCATACAGGCCGCAGCTTCGCGCATTGTTGCAGGAGTCGTGGAAGGTCACCGGTGTCTTGTTCTTGCTTTTATCTACTTTGATCCTGCCGTCTCTGATATAGCGGAGCATTGTGATGACTGAACTCTCCATTTCAAAGTTGATGTCGACACCGCCCCAGTTCTGCCCCTCGCAGCGAGTTGATCTGTAACCATGACCGCATTCTGAAATTACGAGCTTCTTGCCTCGAAGCTCCTCGACCTTCTCATAAAGCCGTCGTGCAACAGCGCCACCGAGGTCATCATCTCCCGAAAACAGGCCGAAGTTAGTCATGTCCCAGCCTTCGCTGGGCATTGTCCAGTTCTCGCCAGCCTGATAGAAAATCAGAGCGGCATCGGAGATCGTGCGCGGATCGTATTTTGCTTCACGCGGGTTGATTGAGTAGACAACATCCACGTCTTCTCTGTCGATAGGGATGATCGCGTTCGGATCGCCGTACTCTTCTTTCATCTCATCTGAGAGCCATTCGAGTGTGTCGAGGTAGTCTTCCTTGAGAACACCCATCTGATTGCCGATCTCCCATTGGTCTTTGCTGACAACTGCTACGCCCTCCGGCATCACACCGACAGAGACCAGCAAGCCACGCGCCATGCGGTTGAAAGTAGCGTAGTCGACTCCCATCGGGCAATTGATCGAGCAACGTCTGCAGTTCGTGCACTTGCCGAAGACAGTGTCCTTGAGTTCCTCAAGTTGCTCGTCAGTGTAGAGGCTCTTGGCTTTCACCCACCAGGGCAGCACCCGTCCGGTCCAGTCGTAGTGCCTCTTGAAAAACTTCCTTATCTGGTCGGCCTTGTATGCTGGAGCATAAGTCGGATCCCCCGGATTTGCAAGCACGTAGTGGCATGCATCGGTGCACATGCCGCAATGAACGCACGCGACAAGTGACCCGACTATCTGACGATTCAGTTTTTTGCCTAACCTGTCAATCACCATCTGAGCTTTATGTGATCTTGTTGTATTTGCCATATCTATCTCCATTCAGAGTCTGAGGTCGCTGTCATCAAGTCCGTTCTATTGACTGATCCTCTCGATCGGGTACACACCCCGTCGTCCCATTGTCTTGCCGAAATAATACCGAGTGAACGGATAGTACAGATAGTGCGAGATCTTGCTGAACGGCACGTAAATCAGGAAAAACGCAGTCAGAACGAAATATGTCAGCAGAATTCCTTCACCACCGCCTGTTTTGTTAGGAACGGACAGGAAAGCAAACGCGAACCATCCAGTCAGCAGCAGAAGCGAAAAGTAATCGTCAGGTGAACTGATTGCCCGCATGTACTTGTCAGATATTCTTCTATAGATGCGAAGTACGCCGACCAGACAGGCTGCTCCTATCACAACCTGAAGAATCATGACCAGGCCGGACGATTCCAAAAGTCTGGGCGCATAGGGAATTACAAACGAAAGTCCAATTGCAGCCGTGACTCCCAGATGAAAAATCACGAACTGGATGTATAGAAAGGACTTCGTGCGAGTGCTTTCCATTGCCCAGGGCATTGCGACGTTCGCCCATGAGTAAATGAACCCCTTCCGCGAATTCGTGTCGCCTCGACCGGTCGGAGCCTGACGCTCCTTTCCGGCTTTGAACCGCAGCAGCCATGTGAGGCGAGCCGTATAAACCAGCGCCATGATGACAAGCGCGACTTCCTGCAGCGTATGTTCTGCGAAATGTAAGGTCTCAACCATTGTTTCTCCTTTATGCGTTGCCTGACGATGCGAGTTCTGACTGAAATGGTCTGTACTCCCTCATATCATTAAGGCATATCACAACGTCACGAATTCCTGTCTCGCCATTCAGATAGGATGCGATTGTCTTGATAGTGATTCTGGCGCTGACATCAAGCGGAACTCCGTAGAAGCCTGCACCCATAGCAGGGAATGCGATAGCCTTGATTTTCCTATCCTCTGCCTTCTGGAGTGCGTTTTTTATTGTCTTCCTGAGTTTCTCCTCCAGATCCTCTTCCTGGAATCTCGGACCGACCGCGTGAATGATGTACGTGGCTTTCATATCACCTGCGGCAGTAACGACAGCCTCAGTGGTTTCTAGCGTACCAAGTGCTTTCAGCTCCTGCTGGACTGTCGGTCCGCCTCTCATGCTTATTGCAGTGCCGAAACCCGATCCGAGAGCCAAATCATGCTGGGCGTAGTACACAAATGACTCAATCTCGATGTCGGTTATATCGGCCTTCATCAGACGCAAGGTGCTGTTCTTCACTTGAAGCGTGTCCGACATATCTGAATCTCCTCTCAAGTCTGTCCGCTGATCAACGCTTGTTCGATTCGTCATCAGGCGTCTCCGTTCGGTAGTTTAGCTGGTCCTTCTATCAAGTCCTTCAATTGTCTGAGCGTGAAAGGCTTGATTATCCATCCAAATACTTCACTGTCACAATAGTCTTTCATCTTTGCGTTCCTGGAGGTTAGGATAATTCGCATCAACGGGATTCGCTCATCATCGGTCAGATGATGACAGATGTCTCTTGTGCGGGCCGCACCAAATGAGCAGTCTATTATAGCATAGTCAGGTCTGAATTGTTCGATCAGCGCCGCGCATTCGTACTCACTGGATGCGAACTTGATCGTCAGCTCTTCATCACTGGCTCCTGACAATAGTCTCGCCAGATTCTTGTTGCGGCTCACGATCATCGCGCTTGTGCCGTGGTGCGCCATTGTCCTGTAATACTCGCACTCCTTGCAGTCCGTCTCGCAGTGCAGCTTGAGGTGACCAAACTGTTCAGGAATATCCCTCATCTCGTAGCAGCGGCGCGCACGGCTACGGTAGGCGACACATTTGTGACACTGATCTTCGATCTCACCATCGCAGGCATAAAAATCCCAGCAGTACTTGAATGCTGCATCTGCATCCGGGACGACAACTGCGTGCTCAGCGGGAACTCGTTCCGGAAGGAGCGATACCACCGCAGCTTTTGGAATTCGCGCATGTCCCCCGGGAGTTCGATAGGAATCGATTTTGCCGGCACGTACCCATTTCAATACGGTGTCGGGAGAAACCGAGAGGAGTTTCGATGCTTCGGTCGTTGTATAATAGTCTTCTGCCATTCGAACTCTGCGTTTTATGACTTTTATGACTTTTATCGGAATCTAGCATGGAGAGCTTGATCTGTCAACAGATATCTTGAGAAAATGTTCACAAATCAGATAGGGTAAGTCTTGATATGGGGCGATCTTGGTGCAAAGCAGTGCGGCTTTTGTCCTGTATCACGAATGTGGCAGCCGGATTCAGGGAATCCGGCCGTTGCTACTCTCATGGGTTCGTGGGATGGCTATCGGAGCACAAGCTCCCTGACTTTGTGCGAAATCGTCTCGGCTGCCATGTCATAGTTGGACATCACTGCCATAGTGAAGCCGAGATTCGCGCACATGCCAGATGAATAACCGCCACCCTCCGGATTTTCTCTGGAAACGTGCATAAAAAGGTTACAGTGCGACTCACTCGGATCGATTCCAACATTCCACTCGATAGTTGCGAAATGACTCAGGTGTTCTTCTGCTACGTCTTCTTCGTGATTGTGAGTCGCATAGCAATAGTCTTGCGTTTGTATTTTGGCAGCGGCACACCTGGATCCTCTGTCAGCCCGAATCCGACTGATCTATACAGTGCAATCGCAGCCAGCAGCTTCGGACTTGTGAAGAGTATCAGCGACTTTGCGCCTGCATTCTTCGCTCGTGAGATGATATCGAGAACCAACTTCCTGCCCACCTGCTTTCGGCGAGCCACTTCGACGACTGCCATTTTCGACAGCTCAAAAATCGTTTTGCTGCGTTTTATCAGAGCAGCAGTACCGACAACCTCGCCGTCGAGAAGAGCAAAAATCACTGCCCCGCCATTCTTGATGATCTCTCCATTGGGATCAGAGAGAATCTTCTCATCCTGCTGTTCGATTTCGAAATGCTCTTTCAACCACTCATAGTTCAGCGACTTGAAATACCGCTTGTAATTCGGTCTATAATCCACAATAGTAACCGAATCGAACTGCCGTTTTCTGGTTCTGCTCATCACGCGATCCAACATGCTTTTCTCGTCGAGCGAGCGTTCAATCTTGTTCAACGCCTCGATAGCATCACCGCTTCTGATGCTGACAACTTCCCGGGTAGCCTCCTCTATATCACGCCAGATTGGCTGCAGAGTGCCCGCCAGCGCAACCCCTTTATCCGTGAGTACAATCAGTCGTCGCCGCTCGTCATCGGAGTCCTTTAACGATGATATCAGGCCGTGTGATGCCATTTTCTCTGCGATCTGATTCACTGCCGGATGGGTGAGGCCGATTGCCGCCGCGATAGCTGTCACTGATAAATATGATCTGTCTTTCAGGACATATAGCACGGGGAACCACCTGCCCTCAAAGTCAATCGATTGCGCCTTATAAATGAGCGAGGCATCTCTCTGAAGCCGCTCTCCGAGTCGCCGCAGGCGGCTGGCGAAGCCGAGTGGTCCGAGTTGCCCAAGAACATCCATTGACTGGCTCCTGCATTTGAAGTCCACAACAACTTACGTAAGCAACTACGTAAGTTTGTTACTAAAGTTACTCGATTCTTGATGGTTGTACACCATCATATCTACGTTTGTTTCAGTGATGCTATTAAGACTCCACGCTAAGCAAGCGATTGATTTCCGGTCGATTACAGCGTATCTTATATGTCTATGAATGAAGAGATGAAGAAAACGATTATAGAGCACCTAACCGAGTTTGTAACAGAGAGTCGGATGGCTCGAATAGACTCTGTGCTCGCGGACCGCACTCGATATGTAACGGTTGTGCTCGAAGATATCTGCAATGCTCACAATGCGAGCGCCGTGATTCGCAGTTGTGAGTGTTTCGGAGCACAGGATGTTCATATAATTGATAATGAGAACGAGTATTCTGTCAATCCGTGTGTCACCCAGGGATCGGCGGAGTGGATCGATATCATCCGCTATCACAAGCCGGGCGCAATCAACAGCGAAACTTGTTTAAAGAGATTGAAAACTTCCGGCTACAGGCTGGTGGCGACTACTCTCGATGAACATGACTGCGTTCTCGATGATCTGCCCATCGACAGACCGCTTGCGATTATGTTTGGCAACGAGGAGAATGGACTGACCGACTATGCCATGAAGCAAGCGGATATGCGCATGATCATCCCAATGTTCGGATTCACGCAGAGTTTCAATCTATCCGTGAGCGCGGCGTTGACGCTGCACAGCATAGTACCGAGACTACACGATTCTGAGATAGATTGGCATTTGTCTGAGGGCGAAATCCTGGACTTGAAGTACCGCTGGATGAAACGCATAGTCCGCCGCAGCGATCTGCTCGAACGGCGATTTCTTGAATCTCTCGAGAATAGCTGATGGGTCCCTTCGCGATGTCATTGTCTCATGAAGGCCACATGAAGGCTACATGAAGGCTACGTTTCTGTTGACTTGTCGGCTGGGAGAACTTAGATTGGGCGATCATCACAGTCTTTCCACGGAGGGAGGTTCAGTTTGAAAGATAGACTTCTCGAAACGATTGAATATCTCAAGTCGATGGGTGCGGACTATGCCGATATTCGATTTGTCAGAGTCGAAACCGAGAATATCCAGGTTAAGAATTTCACCGTAGACTCAATCACGCGCAATATCAATCAGGGTTTTGGAATCCGGGTGATTGCCGATGGTGCCTGGGGATTCGCAGCGAGTTCGACTCTCAAAGCCGCGAATTTTCGCAAAGTCGCTAACCGTGCGTTGCAGGTTGCCAAGGCCTCTGCCATGACCAAAAAGCTGGATGTCAGGTTGGCTGGTGGAGAAATCTACACCGATCACTTCGAGACGCCATTTGAGATCGATCCATTCAAGGTTAAACTTGACAAGAAGCTGAAGCTATTGCTGGCGATCAACGAAATCCTGAAGAAGGACGCCAAGATTCACACTGCCGAGAGTTCGATGGCTTTCTATAAGACGAACAAGATTTTCGCATCGACCGAGGGATCGTATATCGAGCAGGATCTCCTTGAGACCGGTGCTGGATATGTCGCGATGGCTGTCGAGGGGAGCGAGACTCAAAAGCGATCCTTTCCCACTTCATTTGGCGGGGATTTCGGAACGGCAGGATACGAACTCGTCGAGAATATGCAACTCGTCGAAAACGCAGAGAGAGTCCGCGAAGAGGCTATCGCATTACTGACCGCGCCTCCGATGCCGAAAGGTGAGGCGGACATCATCATCGGAAGTTCCCAGATGGCGCTACAGATTCACGAGTCCTGCGGTCATCCGACCGAACTTGACAGAGTGCTCGGTACGGAGATATCCCTTGCCGGTGGGTCGTTCATGACCATCGATCAGCTTAACAAGCTGAAATATGGTTCGGATATCGTGAACATCAACGCCGATGCCACCATCTCGGGAGCACTCGGGACGTTTGGCTATGATGATGAAGGCGTGAAGGCTCAACATGCTCCGATCGTGAAAGATGGCCTTTTCGTCGGCTACCTTACTTCTCGCGAGACCGCTCCGGTCGTTAATCAGCGCTCTAACGGTACTATGAGAGCAGATGGTTGGAGCGCGATTCCATTGATCCGGATGACCAATATCAACCTCGATCCCGGGAAAGTGGATCTCGATGATCTGATTGCGGACACCGAGGGGGGATACATGCTCGAGACGAATAAGAGCTGGTCCATTGATGACAAACGTCTCAATTTCCAATTCGGGCTTGAAGCTGCCTGGAAAATCGAGAACGGCAAGAAGGGGCAGTTGTACAAGAACCCGCTCTATACCGGCATGACTCCGAAATTCTGGAATTCATGCGATGCTATTTGCAACAGGGATCATTGGCACGTCTGGGGTATCCCGAATTGCGGAAAAGGTGAGCCGATGCAGACAGCTCATGTAGCGCACGGTGCTTCACCTGCAAGATTCAGAAATATTGAAGTGGGGGTGAGCAAATGATAGGACAGGACAAGATATTCACGACGTTAGAGAAGGTGATGGTTTCTACTAAGGCCGACGAGACTGAGGCTGTCTTCGTCGGTGGTACATCGGGTTTAACGCGATACGCAAATTCATTCATCCATCAGAACGTCGCAGTGGAAAATACCAAAGTGACATTCAGGGTCGCGATTGGCAACAAGATCGGTACGGCAGCATGCAATTCATTCGTGCTGACCGATTTAAAGAAGGCGCTTCGCTCTGCCTATGAGATCGCCAAGCAGCAGAAGCCTAACAACGATTTCAAGGGCTTCGCCAGGCCGGCGAGTTATGCCGAACTTGAGACATTCGATCAAAAGACCTCTAAGTTCACTCCGAAGCAGCGTGCAACCAAGCTGAAGAGAGTTTTTGCGAAGGGCGCCAGGTACAATTATGACATGGCGGGTGCGCTGTCGACCGAGGATGGCGAGATCGCAGTTCTGAATTCACATGGCGTTCGTTGTTACCAGCCGCACACGACTGCCTCGATCAATATCATAGCTACCGGTGAGGATTCATCCGGATATGCGTCGGGGCTATCGTCGAAAATCGAGGACCTTGATATTCCAGCGTTGGCAACAACGGCCGTGACTAAGTGTCGGAAGTCAAAGCACCCGAAGGACATCAAGCCGGGCGAGTATGAGGTAATCCTCGAGCCGGCAGCGCTCGGTGAGCTGTTTGAGTGGCTCAACTTTGTCGCATTTGGGTCTAAGGCTTTCGAGGAGAATACTTCGTTCCTTGCTGGCCGCATCGGCGAAAAAGTGATGGGAGAGAATGTCTCGATCACGGATGACGCATTCGATCCGGGAAATCCGGGAATCGCCTTCGATTTTGAGGGTGTGCCGAAAAAGAAGGTAGACTTAGTTCTGAAAGGCGTAGCCAAGGGAGTCGTGTACAATCTGATTTCTGCAAGCCGCGCGGGCATACAATCCACCGGTCATGGGCTGCCTGCGGAGTATGCTTCCGAAGGTTCTATGCCATCGAATATTCGTCTATCTGCGGGAGATTCAACGCTTGACGAAATGATCAGCCAGGTGGAAGATGGCCTTCTTGTGACGAGATTTCACTACATAAACGGCTTTCTCGATCCACGCGTTGCGCTGATGACCGGAATGACGCGGGATGGCCTATTCCGGATCAAGAAAGGCAAACTTCGCGGCGGTGTGAAGAACCTGCGATTCACAGACAGCATGATGGATGTTTTTTCCAATGTATTAGGCGCAAGTTCGGAGCGAAAAGCTGTGGGTTCATGGTGGGGGTCGGTAGCGTCTATGTATATGCCAACCATGAGGATAGGGAAATTCAAGTTCACAGGGAAAACCGATTTTTGAGGTGTGTCCATAACTTCTGCATCGTATCTAAGCGACTCAATCGATGAAACTTCCATCGGCTGATTTCGTAATGTAAACCGTAGTGATGGATCGACGACACTCCGCAGCTTTGTGGGAGGGATGGAATATGAGTAGTCTCAAGAGTTTGATAGTAGCGGCTCTAGCGCTCTTCGTCATCGGGTTTACACTTCTTATCTTGGCCTCCCAATTACGGGCAGAGGAATATACGGCTGTCCTATTTGATCGCATGACGATAGGGGAGTTGGAGCAGAAGTCTTTCGAAACCTCTGAACCAATCACAATTCACATCAACGCTATCGGGGCAGGACGGCGAGAATCTGATGATCTGTACGCTTACGGGTGGATTCTGAATAACAACACTCGCGAGCCGGAATGGATTATGGATTACGACAATACGACCGGTGTTCAGAGGAAGAGCAACATCAGAGAGTTTGACGGAGACGTCCGACTGGATCGTGGCTCCTTCACCGCTTTCTTCTATCCCGGAAACCCCTTCAGTGCCGGGGTGAACATCAGCCTCGAAGACTTTGGTGACGTCTTCACGATAATTGGCGACGCTTTGTCAGATCATGATGAAGTCACTGACGAATTCAAGATCGAGATCACGACTGATAGTCAAGCATTCTCGGTAATCGGAAGGCCGTCGCCGTCCGACGACAGGATGGTGCTCCAGTTGCTGGCCACTGATGATGATTACTACGAGAGCGAAGGCATGACCCTTACGAAGCAAGTTCCTCTCAGGATCTATGCCGTTGGGGAGTACTCGCGGGGTGATAAGACCATGGTCGACTATGCCTGGATAGTGGATGCTGACAGTCGAGAGAAAGTGTGGATGATGGAGCGGTGGAATACAGAGCTCGCAGGTGGTGCCAGAAAGAACAGAATGTCTGACGAAGTCGTAACTTTGCCCGCAGGCGATTATATCGTCTATTGCTCGACTGACGATTCTCACTCTCCGGCTGAATGGAATATGGCGCCTCCGTATGATCCGTATGGCTGGGGGGTCACTATTTTTGTAGAAGATCCCAATGACGCCAGCTCGGTGAAACCATACTCTGACGAGCAGTCATCAAGGGAGATCCTCTCAATCACGCGCGTGGGCAACAGCGAATATGAAGCTCGGTACTTCACACTCAAGAAGCCTGCCGAACTGCATATCTACGCAATAGGTGAATATGACAACTACGGTGATGATTTTGCGGATTATGCGTGGATCGAGAACCGCAAGAGTTTCGAAAGAGTCTGGGAGATGGGTGACCGCAACACCGAGCACGCCGGAGGAGCATCCAAGAACCGGAAATTTGTCGGGAATGTGAAATTCGCTCCAGGAGACTATGTAGTCTATTATGTCACTGATGACTCCCACGCTTACAGAGACTGGAACTCATCGCCTCCGGCAGATCAGCGTAACTACGGCATCACGATATATGGCGTAGGCTCTGGCTTTGATAAGTCGATAGTTGAAGTCACCGACCGTCCAGCGAAGGATGGCAACGCGCTGGCCAGTATAACTGCGGTCGGCAGCGATGAGGAGGAGAGCCAGTCATTCACACTTGATCGAAGGACCAAAGTCCGGATTTACGCTATCGGCGAAGGTGTGAAGAACGAAATGTATGATTACGCCTGGATAGAGGACTCCGAGACTGGAAGAATCGTGTGGGAGATGACCTATCGCAGGACGGAGCACGCAGGCGGTGCGAACAAGAATCGCATGGTCAACGATGTTATCGAACTCGATAAGGGTGCCTATGAGGTCTATTACATAACCGATGATTCGCATGCATTTGGAGACTGGAATTCGTCAAAGCCTGACGATCAAACGCACTGGGGTGTGACGATTACGATAGTCAATTAGACTGAGAGCAGTATGTCCCTGAGGGCTTGTCAATTGAACGCCTAAAGCGGACAGGTTAACTGTCCGCCTCTTATTTTTCTGTACAAATAGCAAATTCTGCCAGAATCGATGCTACTTTGTTAGATCATTCAGTAGCCACGATAATATCTCGTCCATATCAGGACGATATCCGCTGTGCTCATATCTGATGTTGCCATCCCTGCCGACTGCGAACAGTGTCGGTATGCCCTTCACGCCGAAATCGGATGCAGTTTCCGCAGATCCGAAGAGATTATTGAAACTGTATCCGTATTTTGAGAGAAATGGTCGCACCAGCGAAGTATCTGCTTGCCATACATTGACCGCGTAGTATTTCATGTCGTTGTGACGAGCATCGTGAAAAGTTTGCAGCAGCGGCATCGTCAGTCTGCATGGTCCACACCAGGTCGCCCAGAAATCGAGTACTACGACATTTCCCCTGAGCTCTGACAAATTCACCGAGTTTCCGTGCAGGTCTGTAAGAGTGAAATCGGGCGCCGGTCGATTGATCATCTCTTCTGCCAGCGTCTTCCGGCGCTCTTCACGATCTTTCTTACGCTCCGCTTCAGTTGCGTTTCTGATGCTGTCCTGAGTTGCCTCAATTGAAGTTCTCATTTCGGCAAAACCGTCGAACGCGCGCAGCTGATCAAGTTGAGGATCATGAAGGACGAGCCGGTAATCGTCGAAGCCCTTGCTCATGGCTTCCTGAAGAACTGAGTAAGCCAGATCGGGCTGCTTCATTTTGCAGAAAGTGACCATCAGTTTATGGAAAGCAGTGTTGGGGTTACTGGCCAGGTCAGTCATCCGTGTCAGATGTGGAATGGCATCCTGGAATCTGTCCTGATCCAGATAAAGTTCCGCGTACTCATTTTCGAGGCTGTAATCGTCCGGATATTTCTCGGCAAACGCAATCAAGCAACTCTCGGCATCCTCGAATCTGCCCATCTTCTTCAGAAGCGATATTTTGGGAGATAGGGATCGCATATTATCTGGTTCTGTCTGGGTAAGCAGATTATAGAACGTCAGCGCCTTGTCGTACTGCCCTCGCGCTTCGACGATGCTCCCGATCTGTCTGAATGGTGCAGGCTGAGAGTTGTCGATTGCGATGGCTTTTCGTAACGATTCAATTGATTCGGTGGTATCGCTGAAAGGCTCGTCTATGACAGTCACACCGAGAGCATACCAACCCCAGTAGTAGTTTGAGTCCAGATCGGTGGCTCTGCGGAAAAGTCTCAATTGCTCTTCTCTGCCAGAGATGATTCGCCCGTAAAGGTACGAGAGCATAGCCGAATTCGAGTCTGCCTCGTATCTGGACTTGTATAATTTAGTCAATTCGTCAGACTTGTCGAACCCGAAGTAGTTATCTTGTATGTAACGCATCAGGCTTGTTGAATTGGGGTCTTTCGCTGCGTACGAATCTATTATAGCCGCAACCTGCGCGAAGTCGTAATCCTCACCATGTTCGGCCATGTATGCGTTTACTGCGCTGTCGCACTCTGCTATCAGCTTGTTCTCCACGAACAGACTTGCGGTGATTTTGTCGTCATTGTCAGATGTGCTGCATGAGACAATCAGCAACGCTGCCAATGCAGATAGCATGATCAGATACAGACTTTTCACAATCTACTCCTTAGTTGTCGATTTAATGCGGCTAACGAGCCTGCGGTGACAGCCGAATCGGTCAGGCTGGATATTCCACCCTGGCGAACCATTCCAAGCGTATATCGGGGAAGAGGCTGTCTTGCTCCTTGATGTCTCCAAGGTATGTCCAGTCAGATTCGTCAAGTGCCTCGCCTGATCCATATCTGTCAGCCATATCCGCCAGCTTCACAAAAGCGTCGTGATGTTCCGCGAGGCGCATCTCTGCGTAGTCGCGTGCGGCCCATGTCGAAATGAGAAACTGCCAATCGGAAGCAGCTTCAAGCATGAGTTCTCTCGCGGTCTGCTTCAGGATGTCCAGCAGCCTGTCATCCGGTGAGTCAGCATACATGCGGGCAAGCTCCGACATCCTGGCTTCATCTTCATAAATATGCTTCCACGTCCAGGCGGTCCATTCATTCAGCCAGATATAATGATAGCCACCTTCACCCCATGAACCTTCAGGAATCGAGATAACATCCTTCGGTGTATTCTGATCCAGATAGGCTGAGCAGGTAGTAAGTTCAATATCCGCAGACTTGGTTATGTTTCGCATTACCTCTTTCAAGAAGACTACTCCTTCAGACCACCAGTGACCGAACAGCTCTGCGTCAAAAGGAGCACACAGAATACCCCTGCTGCCGGTCTTCTTGTGATGCTCTCGCAGTACGTCGCCGATCATGCCCGCGAAATGGGCTGCATTTTCGGGGATCCTTGCCAGGGCTGCATCAGAATCATATTCGAGTTTATCGGCGAGATCACTCTTCGGGGAGGTCACTTTCCAGTATCTGTGACCACCGGGAAAATGCTTCTTATGGAAGTCTAAGTAATTACCGTCTCCCGGATAGCCATGTTCGCCCGACCACACCTGTAGTCCCGTTTCGGGGTCGCGAGTGAAGATTGTCACCGGTTTCTTGTTTTCGATAGCGGAAGATACCAGATACAACTCCTGAGGATAGCGGTTCGTAACTTCTCCACGTGGCTCATACGATTTCTCGAACTGCCCCCACAATTTCTGGAGCGCTTCGAATCGGTCTATGTAGACGCCGATCGCCTTGCCACCCTTCAGGAGAGCACTATCGATAATAAAGTAGTCAATTCCGTTTTCGGAGAGGAACTCCTCGACGCCCTTTCTGTCGTATGCCTTTTGGCCGATATCAGATTCGACTGGCGGCGACCATTTGTAGCGCGGTCTGTAGGCGCATTCCGGCAGCCAGATTCCGCGCGGCTGTCGGCCAAAGGCATTCTTGTATGATTGCACAGCCTGCTTTACCTGTGCCTGAACGGTTGTGTCATGCGAGAGCAGCGGTAAATAACCATGCGTCGCAGCACAAGTCATGATTTCGATATGCCCTGCATCCTGCAGACGTCTGAATTCGCTGATGATGTCGAAACTATAGCGCTCCTCGAAATGTATCTTAGTGTCGGTAAAAAACTTCTGCCAGCGCTCCGCAAGTTCCGCCATCGACTTCCGGCCATGCTTCCAGAATGTCTCTTTATCAACAACGGCTGCCTTAATCTTGGTCTCGAGGTAATCGTCAAACTCATCTTTGAATCCCTGATGCATGAGCTGCTCGCAGAGTACCGGGGAGATGCCGATGGTTATGTGCGGACTGATGCCCTCACTCACCAGGTCATTGAGCATATCCAGAATCGGTAGATATGTTTCCGAAGCAGCTTCCACAAGCCAGTCGGTTCCGTGTGGCCAGCGTCCGTGAGAGAGTACGTAGGGAAGATGCGAATGCAATACGAATGTGAATGCGCCAATTCCTTTAGCAGCCATCACGAATCCTTTCTATAGAAGAAATATCATCTAGAGTGAAACTTAGTCCTGCTCGGAGTTTTCCTCGCGACCGACTCCGAAGCCGATCACTTTATCATCTTGGCTCTTGATACTGACAGCCCCAAACTTGCTCTCAAAGCCTTTCATTGCCATTTCGAGCGTTTTGAGTAATCCTTTAGCGGTGGCCGGATTAACTATAATTCGCGCATGAATCTTCGCCTTGGTCATACCGGGCGAGAATCGCGCGAAATCTATGATGAATTCATTCGGGGTGAAGTTTATGATCGGAACATTTGAATAGACTTCATCAGGGATAGAATCCCCAAGCTGTACCTGTATTTTCTGCATCGGCTGCTTTTGCATCGAAAATTCCTCCTTGTACTTTCGGGCCAATTTGGATATAATGGCTCGCGATGTCAAGTGAAAAGGCCGATTGCGGCGCAATGGGTGCTTTTAATGGGAGATAGTCCTTGAGAAATCACAACCTGCCCAACTTTGAGCGAATCGAAAAGATCATTGACGGCTGGCAGGAGAAGCAAGTTGTCGTGTTGGGCGACATTATGCTCGATCATTATCTTTGGGGCGTGGTCGACCGTATTTCTCCCGAAGCTCCGGTGCCGGTTGTTAACGTTCAGCGTGAATCGCATCTGCTCGGCGGGGCGGCCAATGTCGCTCTCAATCTGAAGAAGCTCGGATGCAATCCGCTGGTAATCGGTGTAATCGGTGACGATGCCGCCGGCAGTGAACTCAGGAAGATTCTATCCATAACTGGGATCGATGGCAACGGTATCGAGACCGATCAATATCGCCCCACAACGATAAAGACACGTGTAATCGCGAACCATCAGCAGGTTGTACGTGCCGATCGGGAAGATGCGACTGAAATCGATGATGACCTCCAGCGGAGGTTTCTCGGCAAGCTGAAAGACCGGATTGCCTCGATATCGGGGCTGATAATCTCTGACTATGGCAAAGGCATGATTACGAAAGCGCTGCTCGAACAGGTGATTTCGCTCTGCCGCGAGAATGATGTCTTCATAGCTGTCGACCCGAAAGATGTTCATTTCAAGTCATACCGGAAAGTCTCCGTCATTACTCCGAACCATCACGAGGCTGGATTCGCGTTTGGCATGAAGATTCGCGATGAGGCTACTCTTAACGAAGTGGGGGCGGGACTCCTGATTCAGCTCGAATTGGATTCGATACTGATTACTCGGGGGGCTGACGGCATGGCGCTGTTCCTGAACGATGGTTCGAAATATCTCCTTCCGACCGTTGCGCAGAAGGTATTCGATGTTACAGGCGCGGGTGATACGGTCATAGCGACATATTCCTCGGCGTTATCCGGGGGCGCCACGCCATTCGAAGCTGCCTATATCTCCAATCAGGCGGCGGGGATCGTAGTCGGCGAGATCGGCACCGCGCAGGTCGAGGCTGAACAGCTCAAAGAGACCATAGCGGCTCATATCGAGGGGCAGGAATGACAAAGCGAGTCCTCAGCCTGACCGAGATGGTCGCGCTCCGGAAAAAGCTGCGAAGACAGGGCAAGAAAGTCGTCTTCACGAATGGTGTTTTTGATATTCTGCATGTCGGACACCTGAGTCTGCTGGAAAAATCGAAAGATTTGGGCGACATTCTAATCGTTGGACTGAACTCTGACGCATCGACTCGTCGCCTGAAGGGGAATTCGAGACCGCTCGTGCCATTCAAAGATCGTGCACGACTGCTGGCGAGCATCCGCCCGGTCGATTATGTCGTCGGATTCAGCCAGGACACACCGCTTCAGCTAATCAAGAAACTCCTTCCCGACATCCTCGTCAAAGGCGCTGATTACAAGATATCAGAGATCGTAGGCGCAAAAGAAGTGACCGACGCAGGCGGCAAAGTTGTCCGAGTGCGTCTGCTGGCAGGCCGCTCGACGAGCAAACTCGTCGAATTGCTGTAGATCCGGTAGGTCAAAACCCCTGTGGTTTTGACTCTTAATCGTAGGTCAGTGATCCGAAGTCACGCGGAGCGTGACGGAGCGATCCTGACTACTTCCACGGCGCGCAAAGGGAATAGTCAGGATCGCAGGGATCCTGACCTACAGAACTTTTTATGTTGTGCCTAGAGTCTAGAACAGCCATATTTGTAACAAACAAAATCTCTCAAGAACCTAATGAGGTGATGAAGAAATCAATCTGATCCTTTAATCTACAGGATGAAGCGATGAAGAAATATTCTCTGATTGTTGTTCTTGGGCTGATGATGACATCTTCAAGCCTGTTGGGGCAAATATCCTCAGCGCGTGGATCATGGTCACCTCTTGGCACAGGAGTGGATCGTGAGGTGTTTGCAATGACCGTCTATAAAGATAAGCTTATAGTAGGTGGCAATTTCAAGACTGTCGGAGGAGTTGCTGCAAATGGTATTGCCGCGTGGGATGGGAAGACGTGGTCGTCGCTGGGTTCTGAGTTTACGCGTCCTTCAGCCATGGTTGTGTATGATGATCGGCTGATCGTGCCTGGAGTTTTCTATACTGAGGGTGAACTAGCGCATTACAAATTACAAGCGTGGGATGGGAATGAATGGACCACGATGGACATTGGTGCACGGGGGCTGAAATTCGCCCACGTCAATTATCTTGCCGCAGGCGGGGATAGACTAGTCATGTTCGCAGAGATCAAGAACATGGGGGTCTCGGGCGATAAGCTTGTAATGTGGGATGGACATTCTCTGAGCTATTCTAGCGTGGACGGGGATTTTGATGCTCTCGCTGTTTATGGAGACCGGGTGATTGTTGCGCGTGAGAGCGGCTTGAGCAAACATCAGAACAAGGATATGGCGTATCTATCTGCTTGGGACGGGAGGGATTTTTCACCTATTGGTTCGGAGCTGGATGGTAGAGTTTTAAGCATGGTCGTCTTTGATGATCAGCTTATAGTTTCTGGTTATTTCACGACAGCCGGAGGAGTTGCTGCAAATGGCATCGCCGCTTGGGATGGGAAGACGTGGTCGTCGCTGGGTTCTGAGTTCTCAGGCAGGGTGGACTGCATGGCTGTTCACGACGATCGCCTATTTGCGGGGGGGTATTGCACGACCGACGGAAACATAGGGTGCCACATTTCTGTCTGGGACGGGAATCGCTGGTCGCGATTGGATTCTGGTCTTGACGAAAGGAAATACTGGGCAAAGTACAAATCGCACTGCACGTCAATGTTCACCGTGGATAGTGGTAACCCTGATTTTGTCCAGCCCGGTTCCGTTACAGCCCTCACAGTGTACAAGGGGCGGCTCATAGTAGGGGGCTGGTTCACCAGCGCCGGAGGCGTACCATGCAACAGAATTGCTGTCTGGCAAGACTGAAGACACTCAATCGAGAAATCCTCCATCTCTGTGACGTGTGCTACGGCAGTGTACGTCGTTAGAATGTGATATTACGTACCCTCGGCAATACATCACGTGTGACATCGTAAGTGTGATGGGTCCTGTACGTCTTCAGACAAAGTGGAAATGGTGAACTGCGAGTTAAGCAACAGTTCTTGCTCTGGCAATTGCTTTTTTGGTATTCATGTTCTCTCTATTCCACCGCTACCAGTAAGTTGACTAAGCCACGTTGACATACGCCTCTTTCTAACATCTTTCTAACAAAACGAGCAAAAACAACAGAAAATAAGGGAAAACACCTGACACTGTGTTCCCCATAAGTAATTGCTATTACTATAGGTTAGTGCCTGGTGTTTCCTACTGATTGGACAAAGTATAAGGCTCATAACCCGAAGGTCGCAGGTTCAAATCCTGCCCCGTTATTGAATTCGCGCCTCTGAGGACGAAGTCCCTCGGATGTGTCCTCTTTTGAGAAACCCACGCAAAGGGTGGGCCAATCAGCCATTGTCGGCCGCCCGTACGAATCGGTGGAACATGTTCCGCCCTAATTCTTCCCCAAGAAGTTTACTGTTGACACGGGCATAGCGTGGGGTTATCGTGAAGCTGAGGTGGAAGGCACGGATGCCCAGAATTAGGATTTCCAGACCGGCCGAGACAGACCTTACTACGGTTTTGACCGAAGGGCTGCCGGATACATTCGCCCAACTCGCAGACGTTCATAGGCTTGAAGGTCGATTTGACGATGCCGAAACAGTCTGCCGGGAAGGGCTGAAACGGTTTCCGGATTACGGCTCCGGCCACATGGTTCTGGCTCTGGTCTATCAGGACCGGGGAGAGATAGAGAAAGCGCTGATGGGATTTCACTCCGTGCTCAAATGCGAGCCGGGGAACTTATTGGCGCTTAAGTCGATTGCAGATATTCACTGGGAGGCGGAAGCCTATTCACTTGCGCGGTCGTATTACAGACAGGTACTTCAGCGCGACAGATATTGTGTAGAGGCTGCCGAGCGGGC
>JAHJOQ010000017.1 GCA_018820315.1 Candidatus Zixiibacteriota bacterium
GGAGGTCCATATATCGGTCGAGTCTCTGTTCCAGGAATGATCGACTTCATAATTGTCCCAGATGATTCCAACCGTATCATCGACATCCTCAAACGGTCCATATACCGTCCAGTGAAACTCAAAATCAGGCTGCTTGCCGGGATAGTCCAGCAGGTCGGAACCTGACCACCGCACAGAGATTCCCGAAAGCTGAAAACAAGACTCGGAACAGGTGCCGGCAATGACCGGACTCGGGATACTGTCGACTCTGGTGTCGGGAAGGTGGTTGGCACGCTTCAACACGCGAAACACCACTTCAGATCGCGCACCGAAATTATCTTCCGCCTGAATGAAGAAACACTGGCTAACGAAACTATCCGGGTTTTCATGGGCAAACAACCTGATGGTTCCCGAAGTCGATACAGGAACTTCTTTGACGACTATCTCTGTCCAACCCTGATAGCCATTCTGTCTTGACGCCTCAATGAAGCACTCAGGACATACATTGTCGCCATCAAACATCATATCATCGAAGGTAACGACATCGTATCGATACTTAGTAATGTAACCATCTCTGTCCGTGGCATACCAGTGAATCTCCGGATTAAACAGGAACGATGCCGAATCGATCGGGATGTTCGCCAAGAACACCTTCGGTGGAAAATTAGGTGGCGGATCACCATTATTACTCAGTTCACCGCATCCGGGTAAAAGAAAAACCAAAGCAAGCACGGCGAGAGCCACCGCTGATGTCGCTTCTATCTCTCGTCTATACATCAATACCTCCAGTGATGACAAGCGCATCCTAGTCGCTTATCAGAATTTGAACCCCACGCTGAAGATATGAATATTCTCCAGCAGGCCGAAATCGTGGAAACCGTAATCGATGCCAAGATCGAAATCAGACACCGATAACCTGACACCACCACCGATAGCAAATCCCGCTGCCGAGTCAGTCTGGTACTTGCGACCAACTCGGAGGGTGTAATGCTCATCATAGCTGTATTCAAGGCCCATCGTGTAAGACTCGAAGTTGTCAGATGGATGAGCACCCTCGGCAGACAATGTGGCACGATGCACATGATTCTCGACGAGGTTTACCGATCCGCCAAACTTGAAATTAATCGGAAGCGGGAACTCGTCATTAAGGAATCTCAGCTCCGGACCGAAATTCGAAATGACCATCGACATCTTAATCCCGCGGTAGCCGGTGCTATACGTTGTTCCGATATCTGCAGCCCAGCCGACCGCTCTTTCCTCGGCATACAACTCTTCGATGAATTTCCACGTGGCACCGATACTGAAATGATCAGTTAGACTCCGCGCGTAGGCGACCGCCAGGGCATGCTCCTGTGCACTGAAAGTCCTGCCCGTGTATCCGAGCGAATTCTCATATGTGGTCTCAAGCATATCACCGGCATCCAGCGCGTAAACGGCCACACCCAGAGTGCCACCGAAGCCGTAAAGCGGTATGCCAATAGCAGCGAATTCATAGTTGATATCCGCAACGTAGCTGATATGAGTGAGAATCACATCTTTGCTGTCAAGCTGCGTCAGACCGGCAGGGTTGTAATGTATCGCCGTAGCATCGTCAGAGATCGCCGAGAAGGCCCCGCCGAGCGCGACGGCTCTCGCCGAAACACCTAACTCAAGAAACTGCGCGCCCGCCTGGCCTACCTTTGACTGACCTAAGACAGCTGAAGGCAAGATCAGTAGACAGACAAAAAGTAAGCAGCAATAACGCATATATGCCTCCTAACTCAACAAACCGGAGTTTGATCTATTCTCATTTAATTCACGGCGCTTCAGCGAATCGGCGTACGCCGTACGAATTATAGAGCCAGCTTCAGCAGCGACTCCTGCCGTGTTGTTTCTTTCTAACCTAAGCTCCGTCATTTCAGACGCGCCTTTCGCTTTCAAATCGTCCTCTGGACACAAGGCCACTTACGGTTCCCTAGAAATTGACTGTCAGTCCGAGTCTCACGTTTCTGCCCGGATCGGTCCACCAGGGAATCTTGTCAAAGTCATTACCGCCTCTGATAACGCCATTGAGGTTGTTACTTGTGTCTGCACGTCCCGTAGCCGTATGCACATCCTGGATGTTTCTGTTGTCGAAAACGTTTTCAACCCAGACCTCGAACGAGTAATCTATGCTGAACGCCGAGAAATTCTTGTTGAACCTGATGTCCACTGTTGACGACGACGGCTTTCTGAGACCGTTCTTGATAACCTTCTCACCCGCCTGCAGTGTCAAACCGGGATAATTTGCTGCCGGAGTGAACGGTAACCCGGAACTCCACTGCCACAAGACATTTACACCCCAGTCATTGGGAATCGAATAGCCGAACAGCTTCGGGTGATCAGCCCTGGAGATGCGCAGATCAAAATTGAGAGTGATTGCATGCCTGACATCCCAATCAAGCGGGTACTCCTGAATCGGTATCTCATTGTGCGCCACAAGGTCCTCAAAATTGGAGTTCTCAGATGAAGCTTTGCCGTATGCAAACGCATATGTGTAACTCATGTACCCGGAGACGAAGTTACCATACTTTTTGGCGAGCTCAATCTCAAACCCTCTCGTACGGCCATAGTCATTGTTCTGATATTCGGAGTACCTGGTCACTGTACCTTCGTACACGGGCGAGGAGTTGATTATGCCGAAAATGTCTTTGTAGAAGCCGGAAATATCAAGAACATAGTCCCCAGACAGATTGTAGCGAACGCCAAACTCGTACTGTACTGTTTTCCCGAAATCGAGGTTCGGATTGCCCAAGATCCCGGTATTTTGCCCAAGCCTCTGGTACATATTTACGTATTCCGGAAGCTGGTAGAAATGGCCGTAGTTGAAGTAGATTTTCGCTTTCTCGGTAATCGGGTAAGATACTCCGACCCTCGGAGAGAGTTTACCGCGACTGCTGACAACATCCCTCCCAGTCTCGGCATATGACTTGATCAGCGTGTCGACGCCATCCGATTGGAAAAAGAAGTCATATCTCAATCCGACTCTCGCTACGAGAGAACCGTATTCTACGATGTCCTGAATGAAGAATGCACCCTCGACCGGATCGTGTTTGTAGAAGTCTCTCGCGGAGCCGCGATCAGAATATGGCCCGCCGATTGAAGCGACTTCTTCCGATGCTCTGTCCCAAGGACCTGTGATCTCAGCGAATTCCAGCTCAAGGAATCTAAGCTGGAATCCGGTCTTGAGCTCATGCTCACGGACCAACTGTTTTGTGATCTTGAAGTCTGCAGTCCACACATTCGAGCTGTTCTCCTGATAATGTGGATCCTCACCTAGACCACTTCCAACATGGTAACCGTAATCGAGGAAGCCATCATTGCCATCCCACTTGCCGTTCCCATTGGCATCGACAAACGGCTCGCCGGCATCATATGCGTTGTTAGCAAGATCATAGATGCCATTGCCGTTTAGGTCTCGGTACGGGATTCCGGGGGTCCAAGGAGCATCACGACCATCATGCTTGCCGTTGTGGTTCAGGTCCTGATTATAGAGCGGGTCGACCGCCTTGGTAAACACGTCTATGCCATAGTCGAAAACACCGTTATTGTTGTAATCATGGAAGGGCTCTCCCAGATTGACATCGCCGTCGGTGAAAGGCTCAGCGACATCAAGACCGACGACTGATCCGAGCTCGCGGTCGAATCGATTGTTGCCGTTTTGATCATTCTTGACCTGATCTCCACGGTCCCAGCGACCATTGTTGTTTACATCAACAAAGGGCTCGCCTTCATCGAAATCAATCAGACCGTTGCCGCTCCAGTCCCACAGAATTGTGTCAACGTAGGTATCGACAAAGTCCTGTTGATTGCGCCAAGGTATCAAAGGGTCTTTCTCATCGTATCTGATAGAATCCCCAAACCATGGGTCGTAGAGCAAATACGGGTGATGATTGTCCCACCCGAATCCTCCGGGGGGAGCATAACTTGCAAGTGTATCCGGGATGAACACATCACCAAAATTGTACTGCTCCCCACCGTACGCATAGCTGGTATCACCGTAAACATTGATGAAAGGCTCCGGCGCATCATACACACCGTTGCCGTTTCTGTCAGTGAATGATTCCCATTCGTTTCTGAATCTGAATTGATCGGGTGAAATGCCCGCGCCCGGATGCGCAGGATCATCCGGCTTCCTCACATACTCATGGTACACCCTCGACAGGACGATCTCATAGAATGTCGACTTGCTGAGCTGATGCGTCATGGAAAGAGACAACCTCTCATTCATGTCATTACCGATCGGAGCGGTCTCCGGTGTGTACCGATATTTCCAGGAGAAGACCGTCTCATCCTTCCATATACCCTGGTAGTTGAAGACCATCTTGAGATTGTTGGTGACCTTGTAGGTCATCTTCGCGGTCATAGAAAACGAATTCTGCTGTCTATCCCGCAAAGTCAGACCAAGGATATCATGCTCGCGCCAGTTACGTTGCCTGGAGGGAGAGGTGTATTCGTCATATGCATAAGCTCCATCGGTCTTGTATACATCGACCGAAAAGAAGTAGAAGAGCTTGTCTTTGAAGTAATCTACACCCAGAGCAGGCAAAATATTGCGCGCGAAAAGCGGCTCCGGTCCGCCAAGTGAGAAATAGAGCCTATCGTATTTGTTAGAGTAGGTGTTCAAATTAGGGGCGCGGAAGTTATCAGTATAGAGTTCGATATGTCCTTCCGTAGTCACCGATCCAGTCTTGGTGCTGACTGTCACGATGCCGGACATCGCCCTTCCGAACTCCGGATCAAATCCGCCCTTGATAATCTGGATCTCTTCAATCGTATTCGATGACAGATTCATACCTGCATCGGTTGGACCGAGACCGCCGAGGGGATCCTTGGTTTCGACACCGTCAACCACGTATGACACCTCACCGCTTCGACCACCTCGAATGTGAAGTTCGCCATAGCGCTTTACCACTCCGACAGTGGCAGCAACAATTCCATCGACGTCCTGAACAGGCATCGCCTGGAGCTGCTCTTTACCGAAAACCACACTCGACCTCGGGTTCTCCATCTCCATAACATCTCGCTGGCCAATGACGCGCTGGACAATGTCAGATTCAAGAGTTGTGGATTCCAACTCTACGTTGACTTGAGCCGTTCGACCAGTGATTACCTGTACCTCGTCAACCTGCATTGTATGATAGCCGACGAGCTTGAAAGTTATAGAGTAGGTTCCGGGGGATACATTTAGAATCAGGTAATCACCGTCGACTGTAGTCAACGCTCCCTGACTGGTACCGGCGATCTGTACAGCTACACTTGGAAGAGCTTCGCCAGTTCTCTTATCAACAGCGACTCCCGTAATCTTGCCAGTGACTGCTGCCTGAACAGCGCTGACACTGAGTAGTGCCACAACCGTCGCCACCAAAACCAGAATCGCTCTTCTGGCATGGAACATTTGCATTCCTCCTTATCCTATGATGCCAACAATTATCATCCGCCTGAATTGCAACTGCACAATTTGATGTGCAGTAGCACTATAAGTTCCCTGTGTATGAGCCTCTGTCGGGTGAGTACTACCCTGACCGAAGCATTGGCCATACGCAAGTTCCTAATTTGCATTTTACGCTCACATGTGTCAAGCCCTTTTTAGGCTTTTTCCATTGTCCGCCATTAACTAAGACTCTACTATGTCGAGTTTGTTTAATCTAAAACCTCTCATTCCAGGAACTTTTTGCATACTTCTCGCGCTCAAGGCGGGCAATACTACCCAAGTCAAACATCGATCCAGGATTCTCCTCCCGGACCACGTCACCATTAGAGACAGACAGCGCGGACATAAAGGCATCCCGGAGCCTTTCCCAACCGATCTTCTGCCTGAGTTCCTCCTCGATAGAAGAGACCGAATCGGAGAATTCCCTGAACAAAGCACCATCCACACCTCTCCTGGTGAAGAAAAGCTCCTCGTTTTTCGGATCGATCCGCGACAGTCTGATTGACCCCTGAATCAGGAAGCGGCCGCCCGATCTATACTGTGCAATGCCTGCAATCTTCTTCGCGCCAATTGTGATCTCATATCTGCCGGAACTCATGAAACAGGGCGATTTGAAATCTCCGCGAACCACTCCGGATGACGCATGCCCGGAAGAGATATGAGCTTCGATACCAAGCTCTGCCAAGAGTCGTATCAGCGTTTCAGCCGTGCGAATATAGTCATCCTTGAATGCTGACATCGACTCTCCCTCTGTCGGGCTGATTCCGCAGTGAGTGAAACAGACATCACCGCGATGCCAAATCGCCCGCCCGCCCGTTGGGCGTCTGACCATGTCTATCTCTTCCCTCTTCAGGAACTCGAGGTTCACCGTCTCTCGGACTTTCTGATTCCTTCCGATCGACACAGCGGCAGGATTCCACAAGTAGAGCCTCCATATGTGACGGCCCACTCCGGCCACAGACTCAAACAGTACTTCATCCAAAGCCATGTTGTAGCTGCCTCGGGCCTCCGGTTCCCGTCCGATTACGAGTACTGGCGGACATTCTCTATGTGCTATATCATCAGGCGCCATAATTATTCCGGGAAATAACAATGCAAGGGGGACAAAATCAAGATATTTGACAGGATTCAGAGGCGACTCCGCAATGATCACTATGCGGAGCCTCAGTATTATAAATAGCAGAAAATCGGAGGAAGTCTATCGGCAGTGAGGAGATCGATTCCAATGAAAGAATCGCCAGTGGTATCAGATGTTATCTTGCAGTGACTCCTTGAGTCAGCAGAGTTCCATCAAAGCCATAGGCAAGCGACGAACGACTCCTCAGGCTGAGTTGTAGCTGCCTCTCCTTCGGATCAAAAGAGTACGCCACAGCCCAGTCAGTCGAGGGGATTCTCCAAAGCACTTTGGTTTTCTCAATGTCAATGAAGATGAGCATCGCTGAATCGTGAACATTCTCGCTATAACCGGTCTGGAATGCGGCATAATACCCGTCATCCGAAAGCCCCAGCCCCACTACACTCGAACAAATCGACTCTCTTACAACAGTCCGACCGTATCTATCCATGGCCAGGAACTGCGAAACACCGCCGCCGCTTTCCGACCACGTATCGAGGATGAAGAGTCCCCTGTCAGAAACGCGGGCATGTCTGATATTCTTCAATCGCTTGTTCATCAGCAGCTCCCGATCCTTGAACAAGACAATCCTCTCGCTGCTGTCCTCTATTGACTCTCCCCACGCAATCAGATAGGATCCATTTCTGGACTTGTGGTGCCGCCCATAGAACGTGATTTCGGGAATAAATATCTCACCACCGATGATTGTGTACGACTCACTGCTCTTCACGGTAGTCTCCCTCACTCGCCCGGATACACGAACTCCTGTAATTATGCACTATTGATCGGGCAGAGGGATGTCAGAATCTGTCAGTGTAAAACGGACTTTCTTGTAGTAGTTACTACGACTTTCTGATGTCGTACTGTTTCATCTTGAGACGCAGCGTCGATTCGGGGATTTTAAGTGCGGTAGCGGCGTGTTTCTTGACCCATTTGTTCTCCTGCAGAGCCTTGACAAGGAACTTCCTCTCGAAATCCCCAAGGTACTCGTAGAGAGAAAAACCTTCGCTTGAGAGATCAAGATTCGGTACTTCCGGCCCTTCAGCCTGGTCTGCCATCTTGAAAAACTTCCTGGAAAGAAGACTGGTTTCCACGATGCCGTCTGAATCGCAGAGCAACACCAGTTTCTTGATTTCGTTTTCGAGTTCGCGAACATTGCCGGGCCATGAGTACTCGACAAGCTTGTTAAAGGCCTCAGGTGAGATAGTGATCTTTCGTTCCGCCTCACTCAGGAAATGCTCGATCAGAAGTGGAATATCATCTCTGCGGTCGTGAAGCGGCGGTATTTTCAGGGTCAGCGCAGAAAGCCTGTAATAAAGATCCTGCCTGAACGTACCGTCCTCCATGGCCGTCTTCAGATCGCGGTTGGTCGCCGAGAGAACCCTGACGTCGACTTTTCTACCCGAAGTTTCTCCGAGCCTGACGACTTCCTGATCCTCCAGCACTCGCAACAACTTCACCTGTATCGAGAGGGGCATTTCACCAATCTCGTCAAGGAAGAACGTGCCTCCGTCAGCCTCTTCGAACAATCCGGCCTTGTCGCGATCGGCGCCGGTGAACGCTCCCCGCTTGTAACCAAAGAGTTCGCTTTCGAGAAGCGTCTCTGGAAGCGCGGCGCAATTGACGCTGATGAATCGTTTGGCTGCGCGAATTGAGTTATAGTGTATGGTCTTTGCAATGAGGTCTTTTCCGCAGCCGGTATCACCAACCACCAGTATTGATATCGGCGAATCTTTAACCTGAACGACTCGATCGAGCATGCGCAGCATCTCGGCGTCACGCGTGATCACATTCGGGAATGCACACTTCTCCTCAAGCTGCTGGCGCAGGCGACGATTGTCCTCTGCCAACTCAGACTGTTCAGCCTCCATCGCTTTAAATGCGATCACGTCCGAGAAAGCCACTGCAAAATCTAGGTCCCTCTGGCCGAAGAATCTCCCGCCCAGACTCGCGACATCCTTCTGCAGAAGCAAAAGCCCAATCTCATGATCGGAGATTCGAAGTGGAAACAAGATCAGACTGGTTGCCTCAGGGAAACTGGTCATAAACGGAGAGAGGCCGTTAACTCCCGCGAAATCAGGGGCAGTGGCAAAAACAGGCCTGCCCTCGAGCTCTCTGATTTGATCTGCGGATAACAAACTGCATGTCTTGGACATGCGCTCGTCACTGTATTTGATTGATACGAGCACTCTGAATTTCTTCTCGGAGTCGAAAATAGCCACGAACGCATGGTCGGCATTTGTTCGTCTCGCAAGGACATCAAGATTCTCTTCAAGTGTCCCCTGCCGAACATTCTTATATTCGCTATCGCTTAGATACGTCTTGAACAGCAGGAACTCATTGTGGGGAGATAGAGAGCTGTCGACAAGCTTCTTTTCGAATTCACGTCGCATCGAGCGCACTATTTTCGTCTTCTCCGTCTCGCCGAGCGCCCCGAACATCTCCTCTGCCTCTTCGATGGCTTTAAGCGCGAGATCAAAATTGCCGAACTTTGCATGCAGACCCGATTCGATCATCCAGCTCTCAGCCGTATAAAAACGGGCATCCATATCGTCGAAGACGAATCGTGCCGTGACAATATGCGCCTGAGCCCGGCGATACTCATACTCCGAATCATGCACGAAGCTCTCGCAGGCGAAATCGAGAAGGGCCAATGCCCGGTCGAACTTGTCGGCAAGCCCTGAGAATGTCTCCTCCGATTTCCTCAAATACTCAACGCCCGCATCGAGCTGATCGAGCCTGATCCTGGCAATTCCGAGGACGCGCAACGCATTGGCAATCTCGACCTTCTCACCGATCTGCCTTGCGACACGCAACGCCTTCTCCGCATCGTCAAGCGACTTGCCGTATTCACCGATGGCCAGATGCGCCTCAGACCTGTATCTATGCAGCTGTGATGAGAGCGCACTTTCCGGAGCGATTGATTCTGCCTCTTCAATGCCGGAATTGAGAGCGCTGATTGCCTTGTCAAACTCGCCGAACTCGATGTAGTACTTGCCCAGATACTCTTTGAGTATGATTGCTTCACGCTGGTACTGTCTGTCCTGCCCGATGAGATGCTTGACTTCTTCAAGACAATACCATGCCTGCCTCTGATTTCGTCTCAAAGTGGACAGGTAGCCCAGTGATAGCAGGTTGATAACAAGCGACCGCTTAACATTGTAGAGCCGGTTCTTCTCTATGCATGATTCGAGCAAATCCGCGGCTTCATCCCACTGACCGGTCAGGATATAGATCCTTGCGAGGTTGGCACTATAGCGGGTCAGCGATATGGCAGCCTTTTCGTTGGTTGCGGCATGGCTTCGGAAACTCTCGATAGCTTCCTTCAAATACTTTGCGGCCTTCTCGTAATCGCCACGTACCTGGAGTACCCATGCCAGGCGATTGTAGCAGCTGAAAATTCCCACTCGGTCGCGAATGCGACGGAACGTTGCAAGAGCATCGCGAGCATAGCTCTCGGAGTTATCAAGATCACCGAGTGAGGCGTAGATTCTCGACAGGATCAGCTGGACCTTACCGATCTTCTTGTTCTCAGTTGAAAATCGTAAGATATCGAATGATTTGAGGGCAAGATCAAGCGCGGTTTCGTAGTCGGCCTTCGCGTGTAAAACCTTGGCAGAAAGGAACAGGATCCACCCTGAATCGGTGGAGTCAGGATTCGGGGCATTCTCCACCCTGAACTCTTCGAGTTCCTTTGCCGCCTCATCAAGTTTCCGTTCGGAAATCAGAAGTTCGATGCGGTCCAAACTCCCTTGGGCGGTATAGTCAGTTTTGTTTTGGTCTGCACTCATTTTTCAGATGCTGATAGTCTGCTCCATGGCAGAACGATTCCCGGCTCTCCAGCTCTCCCACGCGAAGAATGATGCACTTCGCTCTTCCTGACGTTAAATCCTCCGTCACTGCGCAGATACAACATGCCGTTTCCAAGAACTCTGGCAGGATTGAAATCTGACGGAAGGATGATGATGATGCCACTAGTGCCTCCATCAGTGTCTGTCCCACCATTACCATGGATGACACCATTGGTATCACTAGTGACGACTTCGTCTTCATCCCACGGATGTTCCGCGGCTGGAAGTGAAGATAGCCAGCAAGCAGCCAGGAAGAGGCTCACGAGAAAGAGCCCTATTAGTCTGAACGACTTCATAAAGACCGCCTCCTGCATATTTCGATATGGCTCGCGCCTATTGCTTTTCTGAGGTTCATGGCGAAGATATAACCTCCCTGTATATTAGGTAAGCATCGGCGCAGAATTTGTCAAGTCTTTTCTGACCCGCAATGTGTCTTTTTTCTCCATGTCACCTATCTCGTTAAATCATAACCCAATAGCCTTGCGCAATGTTCCTGATCAGACGCATCTTGAACCGTACCGTTCGTCACATTTTCAAACGCAGACTCTGCGACGAGCGACAGGTACGGCTATCGGCTGGTCCTAAGAATGAGTGGTGAGAAAATAAGAAAAGAGGGTGACCGAAGTAGTCACCCTCTCATATATCCGATGCAGTAAACGAAAGATCTATATTACTTGATTCTCTCTCAGTCTCTGGAAAAGCTTCTCGGCAATTTCCTGCGGGCTTTCCCCCGTAATCATCTCCCCTTCCGGACGTGGAGGCGGATTCTTTGCGTTGTCTACTTTGCTTGCCGATGATGCACCAACCATTGCGGTATCAGCACCTATATCAGCGGCGGTCCAGTGCGGTATTGTTGCTTTCTTTGCCTTCATCTTTCCTTTGAGCGACGGCAATCGCGGCTCATTGATCTCTTTGACCAGCGACAGAACCGACGGCATCGTCAGTTCGCAAGTATCGTAGCCATCTTCCGTTGTGCGATTGACAACGATCTTGTCTGCATCGTAGTTCTCAATCTTCTTCACGAACATCGCCTGAGCAAGGCCGAGGTTCTCTGCGATTGCGGGCGCAACCATCGCATTGTCGGAATCGATAGCCTGCTTGCCGCAGAGCACGAGATTATAATCGCCGACCTTCTCGATAGCTTTTGCGAGAATATATCCGAGGGCTTGCCCGTCGGAACCGGCAAAAGCAGCATCATCCAGACAAATCGCTTCATCGACACCAAGAGCCAGTGCCTCTTTCAGAGCGACCTCGCTCTCCTTACCGCCGACCGACATCGCTGTGATCTTCCCCCCATCCTTCTCCTTAATTCGCAGAGCCTCTTCGAGAGCGTACGTATCGAACGGATTGATGATTCCCGGGCCCTGGGGATAGCTAACGGTTCCGGAGGAATCGTCGACTTTGATCAAGGCAATTTCAGGCACCTGTTTGACGCATACTATGATGTTCACATTTCCTCCTGACCTGTCTGTTTCGGTCGTCGTTTCCGTGCAAGTATTCTCGCTTCCTGTTGGGCTCTTCCCGCGGCAACCTGCTCGGCCTCTTTCTTGGAATGTCCGGACCCTCTTGCAAGCTCCACCCCGAACCCATGCACGACTACTGTGAAAGTCTTGTCATGGTCCGGTCCAGATTCACTTATTACGTCGTACCGCGGCGTCCCGGCAGAGGCACCCTGAGTGATCTCCAGCAATTCTCCCTTGAAATTCCTGATCGCTCTGTTGTTCTGCACTTCCGAGATACGCGATACTACGAATTTTCTTACGAAGTCCTCGGCCGGTCCGATGCCGCCATCAAGATAGATGGCGCCA
>JAHJOQ010000018.1 GCA_018820315.1 Candidatus Zixiibacteriota bacterium
TCACGCTCGATTTAAACAGCTATCGGCCGACTTACAACCCTAATGTCACGCTTAACGACTACGGTTTCGGCTATCCAACCGGAGAGCGTTATCCTGATGACATAATCATCAATTCCCCGAATTTCAGCCTTGTGACGGTCGCACCGTTCGGATTTCCGATAACAGCGGCATTCGGAATCTTTGAACAGTACGACGAGAACCTGCGCTGGGATCTCTATCGATTTGCAGATGGCTATGGACAGCCGTCCAGGAACCTTCCGAACATCGATTATCAATATAACCTGGATGTTCTTGATTTTCATCCGACCATCGCGACTTCGTTTGCCGACGATCAATTTCATGTCGGAGTCGGATTCTCGATTCGCAAAGGAAATCTGCTGACAAATCAGGTATTCCTCGTCCCCGGCGACTTTGGTGATTTCCCTGTTTTCCGTCCTTACGACAAGCTGGTGAAATGGGGAGTGGTTGATGTCAGTGGTTTTGGGTTTGGCGCCAATGTAGGCCTGCTGTACGAATTGAACGAGAAGCTCTCGATCGGAGCCACATACCAAACTAAGACCAAAATCAGCATGGACGGCAATGTTGTCACACGGTTCTATTCCCCCGATAATGACGCGATCCAGACCGGTGAAGGAAGAGAAGTCGATACGATGTTCTCCGGATACACTTTCGAGGCCACGCATGAGGCGGATGTGGATATGACACTGCCGTCAGAGTTCGGGTTCGGACTTGCATTCAATCCCTCCGAGTATGTGACTTTGGCAGCCGACATTGTGTTTACACGGTGGTCGGAGTTTGAAGACATCGAAGTAATGCTTCGCACGTCCAGAGGTCCGCTGGGATTGGACGACTGGCCGATCATCAGCAGCATTCTGATGAACGACATAGTCTATCCTTACGGCTGGGATGACGCAATGCGGCTGAGCTTAGGTGTTGAAGGGCAGCCATCTGATGCAATCAAGCTTAGAGGCGGATACAGTTATGATCAGAGTCCTGTTCCAGATGAGGCTGGAAACCCGCTCATTACTGATACCGGCGACAGACATCACCTGGCATGCGGCATAAGTCTGTTTCACAAGAATTTCGAATTCGCAGCCGGTGGCGGGTTCTCGGTTATGCCTGATCGGGATGTTGATGAATTGTTGGACTTCAATGAGGATGGAATCTGGGACAACCTTTCCGGGACCTACGGTAACTCAGCATTCAATACGTCCTTCTCGATAACGGTTAAGTTTTAGGGGAGATAGAAGATGACACTTAGGATAGTTGCTCTTTCGATTATGGCAGTGCTGATGATGCTTCTTGCCGGCTGCGGTGACCGGGAAAACCCCGCCGACATTGAAGACATTGCCCACGGTACAATTTATATGTATCCGTTGAAGTTTAATCACATCGAATATAACGAGACCGGCATGGAGAATTGGGTTCACTATCGCCAGCGTCCGTTTCTCATCTACACACCGCCCGGCTATGTAGCTGATCCGCCCGGTGAAGGTCCAAAATTCCCGGTACTTTACCTCCTGCACGATTTCACAAGCTACTCCGATAGCAATACTGCTTTCCTTTTCGCCAATATTGGCCTCGTTGCGGATAAGATGATAGCCGATGGGGAGATCGTTCCGATGGTCATTGTGATGCCGGATGCATCCACTCCGGTTGGCGGCTCGTTCTATCAAGATGGGTGGGGACTCTGGAACAGAAACGAATCCGCCAAGAAACAGTCTGGCAATTTCGAGAAGATGATCTACCGTGATTTGGTCAATTACACCGAAGTGCAAGCTTATCCATACGAAATGCCCTTCAGCATCATCAGGAAACGAGCATCTCGGGGGATCGCCGGATTCGGAATGGGCGGTTACGGAGCCTTGATGATTGCGATGAAGCATCCTGATCTTTTCGGCTCGGTCTCCCTGCTCGATGGATTCACGTCGGTGGAAGAAAACATCGATGGTTTGATAGCGGGAGTATTTGACGAAAACAACGTCGCCGCAGGTGATATGGATTCGTTCCTGGATATTGACTCGTCATTCTTCCGGCCCAACACGAGTCTCGCGCTTTCAATGGCCACTGCATTCTCGCAGCATGATTCGCTTGGGACCGACGATGCTACATATCTGCCTAAGTTTGGCGTCGATTTGCCGTTTGATGAGAACGGTGATCTGGTTCAGGAGAAGTGGCAGCTTTGGCTGGACAAAGATATCACTGCGTCGCTGCTTGACCTGTATTACATGAATCTTGAGTCTACGTCGGTCTACTTCCGTTACAGTGCGGAAAACCAGTATCACACGGCGCAGCAGGCCGCAGCCTGTATTGCCAAGCTCCAGTCTCTCGGCATTACCGATATTGAAAGCGAGTCCTACCAGGGATACGAAGGTTTCCCGGCAACTCACGGCGCTTTCACGTACGAACAGATTGGTGAATTGCTGAAGTTTCACAGCAGACACCTGGATACGGATCCGGGCGAATAGACTTTTCGCGACTGCATACAACAATGCCGGGCATATCTGCCCGGCATTTTTTATGACTTCCCTCGCAGAACAGGCTCGCTGGACGTGCGAGACTGGCGCAGTGAGCCCTAGTCGAGTTTTTTCATCAGCTCTTCGACCGCCCTTACAAGCTGTGGATCTCGGCCGTTGATGTAGTCATCGGGCAGATTCTCAACCAATATGTCCGGCTGCCGTGGAAATACCTCGGTATCTTCCATCTCGGTCGTATAAGCGCCCCACGATGGCCTCCTGATACCGGTGCCATCGATCAATGAGAAGGATGCTGTTCCTATCACAGCGCCCGCCGTCCGTACTCCGACTATCTTGCCGAGTTCCAGATCCCGAAATCCCTCGGCGAATATTTCTGAATTTGATGCGGAGTAGTTGTTAATCAACAGGGTCATCGGTCTTTCGAAGGCCTTGGATCGCATCTTGTTTTCCGAAGTCGTCGGAAATCCGCGAAAATCACGAAGAAGGTATGGTGTCTTTACGAGAATGCCGAGCAAATGCACGGCGATGTTTCCACCGAAGTTGTTGCGCACGTCAATGACGAGTCCATCCTTTGGTTCGGCAATCGATACAAGCTCCTGCTCAAATATATTAAGATACTCTTGGGACATAGCACGGATATGCAGGTAGGCCAGTCTTCCGCCAGACAGAGAATCCACAGCCCTGCGCCTCGAAGCGACCCAATCGGCATACACCAGATCATCTATGTAGCTGGCCGCAGCCGGCTTCAGAAAAACCTCGCGGCCCTGATCGTCTGACCGATCACTGACAACAAGCGACAACCGCTGATCTTCTGTTCCTGCAAGGTTCCTGAATATGTTGATGTCGCTGGAAACAGCCTGTCCATCGATACTTCTGATGTACTGCCCGGGTTTGATCCCCGCCATATATGCCGGAGATTCCGGCAATACGGCATCGATCATGAACACACCATCTCTATCGAGCGCAGCATAATCCAGCGAAATTCCAGTGTTGCCGGAAGCGATATTCTTGTCCGGTCCCGGCAGTTTTGAATAGACATCAAGGTGGGAAGCCCTCAATTCGCCCATAAGTTCGAGTAAGAGATGTCTGAATTCACGTTCCGTTCTCACGTGATCCACTGCAGGCTCGTACTTGAGCCGCGCTGCCTCCCAGTCGCCGCCGTGAAAATCTCCATCATAGAAATATGTATTCAGCAGCGACCATGCCTCGTTGAACTTCTGCCTGTTATTCTGCAGAACGTCAATCTCCATGTCCGCCTCGAATGGCATCGGAGTCACTTCTCCACTTTCGATGTCGCACTTCTGCAGCTTCTCATCTTCAAGATAGAAAACTGCTTTGGAATCAGATGTAACTGTTAACTGGGATTTGGCTTTTCCGGAATGCGTCAGTTGCTTCAGCTCGGCGTCACCCTCCGAATTGATCGACCAGATATCCGGCTTACCAAGGAGCGACGCGACCAGAATGTACTTTTTCGAATCAGGCGTGAGGACAGGATAGTGACTCGATCCCTCGAGAGAATACGCTCTCGCGCGGCGCATTTCGATTCTCTCAAAGTCAATTGCCACGTTCGCAGGTTCCTGACTCAGTGTTTCCCCGGTGTTCTTCTCGATCTTCTTATCCTCTGTCGAAAAGAGGCTGTCAAACGATGACTCGATGAACTCGACTTGCTCGCGAACGAGGTCGACTTTGTAGGTGTCGATTCTGTCACCCGAAGCTGAGCTGAAGTATATCTGCTTTCCGTCGATTGAGAAGCGTGGCCTGAAATTCCAACCTGCAAGATTCGATATGTCCCGCACATTGCCGTCAAGATCGATACATACGATGTCAGTTTCATAGGTGGGTCCGGCGACAGTAGCCACCAGCCATTTTGAATCTGCTGACCAGGCGTATTCAAACGTCGGCTCGACAGCAAGGTCGAAAAATATACCCTCCATCCATACGGTCTCTCTCTCTTCTTTCAAGTCGTATCGGATGATTTTATCAAGTCCCCGGTAGAAGGCAAGATACCTGCCATCTGGGGACACGGCAGGTTTGGCTTCATTCTCAGCCGTCGATGTCAGCCGCCTCTCAACTCCGGTCAATACATCCGCGGAAAATATGTCGTAGTTGCCGTAGCGATCGGACGCATAGTAGACTGTTCTGGAATCATCTCCCCAGACAACAAATCTCTCGCGATTCGGTGTACGTGTCACTCGCTTCCCCTTCTTCGGCTCATCAGCGGGCAGAACAAAGACCTCGCCGTGAACAATAACGGCCAGCTTCTTCTCATCGGGTGAAAGCGAAAACCACTCGGCATCACCCTGGAAGGTTCTTTTTCGCAGGAGATTGTCCTTTTCATCTGTCGACACCGTGATCGGAATCTCTCTGGGAGTGCCGTCGGAAGGATCGAGCATCCATATCTTGAGACCTTGTTCGAAGACAAGCAGATTGCCCTGCGGGTTTGAGTTGAGCCACTGTACGCCGTCATTCGTGAATTGGGTGAGCTGAATGGGCTCCAGGCTACCGAGCTTAATCCTGTAAACCTGCGACCAGTCGCCTCTGCACGATGCGAAATAGACTTCACCGGTGATAGAATTGTAGATGGGCCAGACATCGTGATTATCGTAGTCCGTCAGCCGAATCGACGTAAAATCTTCCTTTGATCGATCCTGAAAGTAGATGTCCGCATTGCCGGAAGACTTAAGATCTCTGCGCCACCACCGCGAATTTCCGGAACCGATATTGTATATGAGATACTTGCGGTCCGGGGTAATCCTTCCATTGTACTCTTGCTCGTACGGATACCCGGTTAGCTTGATAGGTATGCCGCCATCGATAGATATCTTGAATATGTCCCGCCAACCATCACGTAGCGAGGTGAAAAGTATGCTGTCACCTTCAGGAAACCATCCCGATCCAAAATCCGCTGCGGAATGAAACGTGAGTTGCTTCGCATTGCCCCCACTCACCGGAATCACGAACACATCATAGTTGTTGTAACGCCGGGACGAGAACATTACATAGTTTCCGTCGGGAGAGAAGTGCGGCCTGACATCATCCCCCTCATGGACAGTTAATCTGGAGGCTGTACCTCCGGACGATGATGCGGTCCAGATGTCTCCCATGTATGAGAAGGCAACAGTACCACCATCAGGAGACAGAGCCGGATACCGCGCGCAGAGAACTTCATCGGCCAGGCATATCTCGGTCGGCAATAGAATCAGCAGGCAGATCACTATCAGCAGACTCATAAGTCGTTTCACAATTGACTCTCCATATGATTAGTAAGATTCTTAAGTTTTTATATTACAATAATTTCGCTTACTGTCAACTGCAAAACAGCATATCGCGCTTGCGTTATCCAGAGTCAATTATTATAATTATAAGAGGAATCAGACAGTAGCATATCTACTGAGTAGTGAGCGATGGTACGACGCTTACATGGTCGACCAGTTTATTTATAATCAAGCACTTATAATGGTCTAATAGTATTGCTGAGATTGTAGCGAGTATAATAGCTACTCAATATATCTTCGTACACACTTTGCGCTCAAGAGAAGGTCAGGTGATTCCATGAACAGCGAATCGAGAGTTGAGTTTGTCACTGACAATCTTCAGGAGCTTCTTCAGAAACTAGCAGCGCTGGCCGAGTGCGTCACGGACGGTATCGGCGTGCTCGATCCAGACGGCAGAATAGTTTTTAGAAACAGTCGCCTCCGCAAAATGCTCGGCTGCGACACCGACGATTTGGCCGGAAGAAACGTCGTCGACTATCTCGATCCGAAATGGAGAGGGAAATTTGTTGAGTCGCGCGAAGCCGTCCGCAAAGGAACACTAGAGCCGTATGAGCTTGAAATGCAGACCGAGGGGGGCACCAACATCACCGTCAAAGTCCTGCCGAAATCAGTGTACGATTCTGAGCATCGATTCGTTGGCAGCATAGGCATATTCACTGACATTTCGGAGTTGAAGAGGTGTGAGGCGAACACAAAGCGAGTGTCGGACACACTCAGATCACTTTACGATGGTGTCCCTATTCCGACGTACACCTGGCAGGCGAAGGGTGATGACATAGTGCTTGTTGACTTCAATCCGGCAGCGGCTGAGATAACACATGGGCGGGTGACTGACTTTGTGGGGAAAACGGCTTCCGAGATGTATGCAAACAGGCCGGATATCGAGAATGATCTGGCGAAATGTATTAAAGAGAAGACGACGATAAAGCGAGAGATGGACTATACGCACACGACGACCAGCGATGTTCATGATCTTATAGTGACTTACTCCTTCCTTCCTCCCGATCAAGTGCTGGTTTGTACCGAGGTTGCCACGGAACACAGGAAGACATCCAAGCAGTTACTGGCACTGGATGAAAAATGGAGACTGTTACTGAGGGACAGCCTCGATATAATAGTGAACATCTCTCGTGACGGGACGATACTTGCAGTAAATCACACGATATCCGGCAAGTCTCCTGATGAAGTGATAGGGAAGTGCATGTTGGATTTCATCTCACCGGAGCAACGGGAATTTGTCAGATCAACAATAGATCAGGTCTTCAATTCGGGTTCTCCCACTACTTACGTGGTCCGTGCCACGGCACCTGACGGCACGTTCTCGTCCTCGTATGAGAATCGCGTGGTTCCGCTGATGGTCAACAATCATGTAGAGTCTGTGATGATTGTTTCCCGCGACATCACTGACAGCAGAAAAGCTCAGGAGGCTCTCAAAGAATCGGAGGAACTGTACCGCACATTCTTTGATGGATCACGGGACGCTATCTTCATCACCGGATCCGATGCTACTTTCGTCAATGTTAACGAAGCTGCTACCGCTCTCACCGGTTATATAAAGGATGAACTGGTGGGCATGTCAATCACAGAGCTCCATGAACCGGTCGATTCGGCAACGTGGGAAGAATACATAAAACGGATAATAGCGGGAGAATCTATCACTTCCGAATCGGATATTCGCAGAAAGGATGGAGATGTTGTCCGCGTCGAATTCAGCAGCAAGCGAATCCTCATCAGCGGGATTCCTCACGTGCATTCACTGGCGCGCGATGTCACGGAGCGTCGAAAGGCGGAAGCTGCCCGCAAGGAAAGCGAGGATAAGTTTCACGCCCTCGCGGAACAGAATCTGATCGCGTTGTATGTTCTGCAGGAGAATAAGATCAAGTTCGCCAATCAGGCAGCGTCTGAGATGACGGAATTCTCCTTAGAAGAGATATATCGATGGGATATCAAGGAACTGTTTTCGAAATATATTCATCCGGAAGATTCTGCTTTCGTGAGAGAACAGGCAATGAGGAAACAGGCCGGAATGAAAGCCAAGGTCGTCCCCCACTATTCGTACAGGATAATGACCAAAAGTGGCAAGACAAAATGGGTAGATCAGTACTCCAGGAGTATCACGTTCGCCGGGACACCGGCTGATTTCATAATGGTCGTCGACATCACCGAGCAGAAAGAAGCAGACGAGAAACTGAAGGAGAGTGAAAGGTTCAACAGAGCCGTTGTTGAGAACTCACCGCTCGGCGTCTCCGTTCGTGGTCGTGACGGCACTTTGCTAAGCGCAAACAAAGCCTGGAGGAAGATATGGCGCTTCACCGATTCCGAGATTGACGACATGATGACCAGAAAAAAGTCAGATCTAATGTCTGATACTAAGATCAGATATCTTGGGAAGTGGATTCCGGATGTCAGGCGGATCTATGAACAGGGTGGAGAGCTTCACGTACCGGAGGCCAAAGTTGAGAATCCACGTGAAGGCGGCGCGCTGTGGGTGTCGCAGTACTTCTATGCAATCATGAATCGTGATGGCAAGGTCGATCGAGTCGTCATCCTGACTGAAGACATCACGGATCGCAAGAAGATCGCACAGCAATTGGAGGACAGCGAGGCCAGATTCCGAACCACACTCGAATCATCGCCTGATGCGATAGCAGTCGTCGGATTAGATCATGCTGTTTCCTTCTGCAATCAGGCTGCGATGGAGTTGTTCGGATACGAATCCAAAGACGAGATAGTCGGGAAGAGCGCTTTCAATTTCTTCGTTCCGGAAGATCGCCAGACAGCTGCAAAGAACATGGAGCAAATGCACTCGATAGGCTCACTCAGAAATATCGAGTCCACAATGCTAAGGGAAACCGGTGAGACATTTCAGGCAGAAGTATCAGCCGGTTTCATCAGAGATGTGTCCGGACAGCCGACAGCAATCGTGGGGGTAATCAAGGATATCACAGAGAGAAAGCAACAGGAAGCTGTCCTTCGCGAAAGTGAGGAGAAATTCAAAGTTATTGCGGAATCTACGCCGATACCTGTCGTGATCAGCAGACAATCAGACGGTAAGATTCTGTTCGCAAATTCTCTGATTGCACCAGCTTTCAAGTACACGGATGAAGAGCTTAAGAACATTAATAGTGCGGTCTTCTATGACGATCCCGAAAATCTCCGAAGAGTCGAGAAGATGCTCGAAACAGGGCCGGTCCGCAACTACGAGGCCAAAGGGAGAAGATCAGATGGTACGACCTTCTGGGGCACCCTCACCCAGGACAAGATCATGTTTGCGGGGGAGCAGGCCTATCTTGGAGCCTTTCATGACATCACGGAACAGAAGAAGATCATCGAAGCGCTACGTGAAAGCGAGGCTAAGTTCCGGGAATTGGCTGACCTCTTGCCTCAGACCATCTACGAAGCGGACACCAACGGGATGCTTACATTCAGCAACCGTCATGGCTTTGAGTCGACTGGCTACACTCAGGAAGATTTTGACAATGGACTGAACGTCCTGAAGCTATTCAACGGTGCCGACCGAGAGAAAGCAAAGGAGAGGATGCATCGAATTCTTCAGGGCGAGCGGATCGAGGCTACCGAGTATGATCTGGTGAAAAAGGATGGCAGCACATACCCGGTATTGTCATACTCGAGCCAGGTTCTGCGCGGAGGAGTTTCAGTCGGCTTCAGAGGCATTGTGATCGATATAACCGAGAGAAAGAGAGCAGAAAACGAACTGCTCAGAGTCAACGAGGACCTGCGAACCGAGCGATCGAAACTGGAGCACGCCAATATCGCACTTCACGAGGTTCTCAGCAGTATCGAGGATCGCCGCAAAGAGGTTACAAAGCGTGTCAACACCAATATGGAACGGCTTGTGCAGCCTATCCTGGAGAGTCTCAAACGCAAGTCCAGTGAGGAATCCAGGATTATCATTAAGAATCTCGAGAGAACTCTCGAAGAACTGACCTCTCCCTTCACCAGAGATCTGGAAACGAGGATATCGAGGCTGACTCCGCGAGAGATTCAGATTTGTGATATGATCAGGGGTGGCATGAGGTCGGGGGAAATCGCATCGGCCCTGGACATTTCAGAGCTGACAGTGCAGAAGTTTCGCCAGCAGATACGAAAAAAGCTCCGAATTAACAAGAAAAAGATTAATCTCGCTTCCCACTTATGTTCTATGTCTTACAATAGATTAGCGCAGCACTGAGTATTTTAAATACTTAGTTATTGCCGCATCTACACTCAATCATTATAATTGACAAGCTAGTCAAATTGTATAGCTTATATGTTAGTTATAATGTTACGGCCCTTGAGGAAGACAGGTGGAGTTGGGTTGATTTCTGTGATTCGCACACTCCAAGCGAGTTCTTCTTGTTTGTGTGACCTATTAGTCAGTGTGTACTCAAATCCCCTCCAACTCAAGTTTAGCCTAACAACGATGATGAGCCTTGTCGGAATTGCCTCAATGGCATAAAAGAATGGAGTCGGTAGACTTAAAGTAAACCGACTCCAGATCCAGTCCTATTCGCCCTGGGGATTGGGCATTGGTAAGGCAATTGGGGAAAGAAACACCACTAATATAACAGTTAAACATTACTTGTCAAACAAAAACTCGCCTTGGAAGGACGTATTTTAGTAAGCCGTTATACACCCTTTCAACTACGTCCTTTCGAACATCCCCCATATAGTGATCTAAGGCTCCTCCTGTTTGAGTGCATTCAGGAATGCCGCTGACGCAATCCTCAACGGCATTCTACTCAGAGAGACAATCACCGCCTTGTAATTGGAGTCTGAACAGCACCTTATTGCGTGACTGGATCTGGGGGCAGGCGTCTCAGTTGGCGCAGAACGAGCAGATGCGGCAGTGTGATGCTCAGCAGCCCCACGGGATACAAAGGCCACATGCATCATCGGTCGATTCCAACAAAGAACGGGAGCGACCTATATTGGTCGCTCCCGTTATCTTCAACTCCAGCTATGTACCAGAGAGAGTATCTCTATACACTTAGAATGGAGGATTACACGCTTCGGGATCTGGCGCAGGTCCACCGGTGAAGATGTATGCAATCAAGTATACAACGTCATCGATATCGACACCGCCGCTACCGTCAGCGTCACCGCAGCAGACCGCAGCAACTGGCGGAGGTCCACCGGTGAAGATATAGGCGATCAGGTAAACGACGTCATCGATGTCTACTCCGCCGCTACCATCGGCATCACCGATTATGCATCCCGGGCCAAGCTGACAACCGGGGCAATCAAGCTCGCGCACTGCGATCCAGTTCTTGCCCTTGTCGATTGCAGTCTGCAGATCAGAGAGACCAGTCTTCGATCCGGCCTTGACCTTACAGAAGACATAGCACTCGCCGACACCAAGCGTCACGTTCTGAGCAATCGAGTAGACTGTGTTCATATCCTGAAGTGTGTCAGGATTGTCGGCGGTGAAGCCGCTCATATTAGCCAGAAGGGTTCCGACTTCCGCCGGTTTATAGCCGCCGTTCGGATAGATCCACACGTCGTTCTCGAGAGCGATTCCGCCTACGATGTCATTACACATCGACGCGGCACCATACCAGTTCACTTCCGGATCAGCAGTAGGCGGACCAGACTGATAGACTTCTTGTCTGGCATCATCCTTTGAGACCGCGTTGTTCGAACCGTCGTCGCCATCAGGAACATCCCAGTCCATACCTTCACCAATGTGAATCGTGATCGGGACTTCTTCGTTGTTGCAGATCTTAACGCGTTCAATCAGAACGCATGTATCGGGATGTAACGGGACCCAGAACTCGGCCTCTCCAACGATGCTCGTATCCTGGTTGCTCCAGTTACCATGTGTGTACTCATACTCATCTGGGAAGACCGCAGTGGTGAGCGGACCCTGCGCTCTGAATTCGACTCTGGAATCAGAGCCGTCGAAGCAGGAGAACCACGTCCTGGATAAGTCATTGGCCATCGCAATGATCAGGCCCTCGTCGTACATGAATGTCGCGCTGTCATCGTAGAAGTACATATTGCCTTTGTCATCTGCCTGAGCCAAACCGGCGCGTGGTACACTCCATGCACCGACCGACCAGCAGAAAGTACTGAGAATTGCTTTCTCCGGCAGATAGAAGTCACACGCTACGACGAGCTGAACATTGATCGTGGCAGTGAATGAGCCACCACAAGCGGAGACTGTTAGCTGACCGTCTTCAACTCCCTCATTGGGCATCGTTCCGACGTTAATCGGGATCGTAGCCGAGTTACCGCAGCCTGCATTCAGCGGGCCGGAGGCAGAAGTCGGCACCATCCAGCCAACATCCGAACTGAGCGTGTAGCTTGTGCTCTGGTTACCGACATTCGTCAGAATCAGATCAAAGCTCGTACTCGTGGCAATCGTACAGTCAGTTCCGGTTGTCGGAGCTATCGCCAGCGGGTAGCCAACTATGGTTGGCGTATATCCAACGGCACAGTAGGTAGCCGGAGTGAAGCAGGGATGATTCAGATACAAGACCGGGTTATCGGTCGCTACACCTTCACTCTGGGGAAGTCCGCCTGCGTCCTTGTCATTTACATACTGAATGTGAAGGCCAGTCGCATTGTCCGTATACATGGACATTGATGACCAGTGATCGCTATCGCAATCGCCGGCAGCGCAGTCCGGTGTCGGCGAATTGGTCAGGTTGACAGCTTCACCATAGGTGAGACCACCGTCAATCGAACCGGTCACGAAGATATCGCCGTTGGCAAAGTTGCCGGCAGAATTGTCGAAGTTCGTGTCACCGTTTGCGGATGTAAAGGCACCGAAACGCGTGAACGAAACATACATTCTGCTGGTCTCGCCATCAATACACTCGGAGATGTTCATTTTACAGGCTGACAGGTTCCATGCACCCGGATCGAGTGCAATTGACGGCCTCGATCCATCATAGACGATCGAAATACAGCCGCCGGGACCATCGTCCCAATGCCAGATTCTCGACTGATAATCCGGAGAGCACGGATTAGTTCCGGCAACGTTCCTCAGGGCAGTCGCCCAGACGACGTGGAACTTGCCGTCGGAATCGTACATCGCAGAAAGGTCAGTGTAAGCCTGGCCATTCGGCTGCTCGTCGATCGGTCCGAGACTCTTATAGTCGGTGATGTTGGTGATGATCAGATCTCCACCACCATCTCTCGGCCATGTGACACCGTAGTCGGTCGACTCAATGTAGACGACATCGTTCTGCCATTGCGTATATCCGCAAGGATCATCAAGATCGCCGTCGTAATAGAGCGGTTTCATCCAGGTGATAGCAACCTTGCCGGAACCGGTCCTCTTATCGGAGCGAACAGCCGGCGCAATGTTGTAGACAGAATCGATCGCCGTTCCGCAAGCGGGCCAGTCAAATGAGGTGCCACCCGAGTTACGCCAGTAGACGAGAGTCTGAATCTCGCCATTGGGAGCTGACTGTGGCGGGGATTCGCATGCGACCACGTGCATAAGACTCTTACCGGCAGAATCCTGCCAGTCCACGATCGGCCAAATGTAGTTACTTTCAGTCTCCCAACCACCGGTAATCCAGCCTTCGCAGGTCAGAGTACCGGGAGGACCCGGTGCACCCGGCTCGAAGGCGAAAATACCACCAGCGGCGAATGCATCAATAGCCGCAACTGGTGAATAGCTGTCTTCTACCGGACCAAAGTGGAATGCGACAACGGCAAGACCGCCTGAAGTGGCGTCGATGGTAGTGTAACCACCGTTGACATCACTAATCGGCTTACCGCCGCCCATGCCGGTACCCCAAGCGAATGAACTGGTGCCCAGATTGTAGGCCTGGTAGTTAATCTTTCGGTCACCACCCACTGCCGGTCTCTTCATCCACACAAAATGGACGAAAGCCGTACCGGGCCAGTAGGACACCTGCCTACCCATTGTACCGTTGTGCTGGTAATCGTAAATAGTCATGCCCATTATCTGACCCGGCGCCATGCTGGCACCGAAACTGGGCGCGAATTCTGGGTAAATATTCTCACTCCCATCAAACACCTTGTTGACAAGCTTCTTCGGCTTTGACATATTCGCCGAGTTACTCGCTATCGCTGAACCAGCGACCAAAGTCAACATGAAGACTGAGAGAATGAAAACAATCAGAGATTTTCTTGGCATTTCTTGCTCCTCTCAACACAGTAGCTTTGGGCTCTAAAACATGAAGCAAACAAAGACACTGTAAGCCAATTTGATAATGATACACATCTGCTTCAAGCACAAAACGTAAACCCACGAGTTTAAGTCTCCTCCTGACCCACCTCCTTCCGCTCACGGAATATGTTACACATAGTGCATTTCAACATCAATTGAATGCTTCCAAAACATCGTCCGGCGTAGTAGTGTAAGAGTACATTCTGTTGAACCGCCCGCATATAACCAGCGAGGCCACAACTACACTGCTTTAAGAGATCTTCCCTCAGCAAGCAACAACAGAAATCTTCGCGATAGGAACAACAACTTGGCTTAACTAAATTTCTAGTCGCTATTAGAATATAATGATTCCGCTGCTTTGTCAAGTGTTTTTCTCCATTCGGAGAGTCGATCGAGAGAGGATTAGATGGCGGACTATCCTACCCACCTTTCTATGTAACTCTCTCTGCAAAAACATACTAATTCTATCTTACAACACAAACCCGGAAGGAACGCTTCCGGCCATGAGGCATCCAGCTGCCTAATCACCCGTAACAGGATAATGTTAGTCTACGTTAATCAATTACCTGCATTTGCAAACTCAGTCAAATGAATCTCCGCGCTGCAGGATGGCTGAGCCTATACCGAACCATGCGCGGTGCTAATCCATGTGGCAGGAGTCTTTAATTGCAAATGCCACAACTCAAACATGAGTATTATCGGCCACTTCTCCATCGATGATTACGATTTCGGGGGGGATGATATAAGATTATGAAGACACGCGGGCATTCAATTGGCGAATATTGACTTGCAGGCACACCAATGCGGACAAAAAGAATCCGAAAGCCATGGAGATTCGTGCGTCGTGTTAGTCTCTAAGTCTCTCAACGGTCGGGGATTTGACCTATTTGCCGGTAGCGTTAATGACTGTCGGAATGGTTTTGAGGAGAATCTTTGTATCCATCCAAAGAGACCAGTTATCAATGTACTTCAGATCGAGATTCATCCATTCATCGAATGTCGTGTCGTTCCGGTCACCGACCTGCCAGAGGCATGTCAATCCCGGTTTCATTGATAGCTTTCGCCTCTGCCACCTATCGTAGTGCACGACTTCATCCGGAATTGGAGGACGAGGTCCGACCAGCGACATCTCCCCTTTCGCGACGTTAATCAGTTGAGGGAGTTCATCCATGGATGTTCTCCTGAGGATCCTACCAAGCTTGGTGATTCTCGGGTCATTCTTAATTTTGAATGCCGGACCATCCATTTCGTTCTGGTCTCTGAGGGATTCCTTGAGCTTCTCAGCATCCTGTACCATGGTTCTGAACTTCAGCACCCAAAAACGTCTGCCATTGAGACCACATCTCTCCTGCTTGAAGAACACCGGCCCCCGAGAAGTCAGCTTAATCACCACAGCAACCAGAATCATTAATGGAGATATGACTATCAGACCGAGCATTGCCCCGACATGATCGATCAGCCCCTTCAGGAATATCTGAAATCTGGAATCAGAGGTGGTGGAATAGAGGACTGCCGGTCGGCCCAGAAATTCCGTGATTTCTTTTCTCGCTATATTTGTGGAGAAGAAATCGGCCAGAAGACAGGCTTTGGTCCCCATCTCTTCGCAGATCTTAAAGGAAGAATCCACTCTGTCAAGATTCTCATGGCCTACTGCGAAGATGACATAATCTACCTGATTATTCTTGATTATTTCCGGCATATGAGAAAGCGATCCTATCAGGGGTATGTCGCGATAACGCCAGAGAGTTGTCATGTCTTCCCAGTCAAGAAGTCCAATCACTCGAAATCCCCATTCGGGATGCTCTTTCAGATCATCAACAGCGCTTTTTGCCAAATCTCCGGTTCCGACCACGATCACATTCTGATTGCTGAAACCTCTCACTCTCAGGAAATGGAGGAATCGAAGAACTACAACTCGTAGCCCATAAAGTAGTATCACATCGGATGCTGCGAAGATCACGAAGAAGGAGCGACCGTAGTCCAGCGTATTGGTTGCAACCAGCCATCCTACGAATAGCAGGGTACCGATGATGACTACACGCAGTGTATCTCTCAGGATTCTCCAATAAGGCTTGGTCCTGTAAGCGTACGACTGCTTCTCACGGAATATCAGCATTCCCCAGATGACACAGATTATGAGAACATGCTGAGTTGGCAGATGGCCAGCGGGGTTGCCGATCGGAGAGCCACCGTTCAGCAGCGTCGAGAGATGATTCCCCAGCAGGAATGCCGCGCAGGTGAGTATTAAATCGCACGCCAGATGCAACCTGCGAAGTGTGGCTATCTTATCCTTCAGCATACTCTAACCCGTGAGCTCCTGCAAGTGATTGAGATACGTGTCTGCAATCTGATTTCGACTGCAGTGGGCAGTGGCATATTCATGACCGTTCCGCCCAAGTCGTTTGGATAATTCCCTGTCGTCACAAAGCTTCAGAATGTTCTGAACGAGGCTCTCGGCATTCTCCGGTTCAAATGCGATTCCCGCATTTGCTTTCGTCACCAACTCCATGGATTCACCTTCTGTGCCAATCAGAATCGGACGACCTGATGCCATTATTTCATATATCTTTGATGGAATGTTCCTTGTAAACAATTTGGCCTTGCGCAGGGGGACCATGCATGCATCAGACATTCTGTAGTATTCGATAACTTCATCATGCGGCAATTGAGGCACAAAGGTCACATTATCGAGTCCCAATTCTTCTGCCTGCCTAATAAGCTGCTGCTTCTCAGCTCCATCCCCGACCATCATGAATCTGATGCGCCGGTTACTGCTCAGTTGTTCTGCGGCAGTGATGACTGTCTGAAGCTTGTGTGCCATTCCATGTGTGCCGATGTATGTGACCAGGAATTCGCCGTTAAGATTGTGCTTCTGACGAAGGCGATTCGTGTCCACTTCCACATCGAATTCATCGAGGTTGATTCCGTTCGGCAGCAAAACGATTTTCTCGCGGGCTATTCCGCGCTCTGTCAGAATGTCTATCGTACCCTTGGCAACAGCGACTATCAGACTGGCTCGCCGATAGAGAAACATCTCGATCCGCTCCAGAATTCCAATTATGAACTTGTTTTGCAGTGCACCGACCGCGACAATCTCTTCCGGCCAAACATCCCTGACTTCGAACACAAATGGGATTCTCTTGACGACAGAAATCAGATATCCAGCTATCGCCACGAAGAATTGCGGCGAGGTCGCGATCACTATGTCAAGACGTGGAAGTCTCGGCAGTCCCAAAATGAGTGCCGAAAACATGAAAGAGAGATAGTTCATGATCCGCTTGAGGAATCCCTTGTTCGGTGTGGCATAGACATACGTACGCATGATATCCACGCCATTTTGAGTCTCTTTCATGAAGAACCGACCTGCATATTCGCTGGGAATGACACCACTTGGATGATTGGGGAAGCCTGTGAGAATAGTCACTTGTTTGCCCTTCTTCACCCAACTCTCTGCCATCTGCGATACACGAATCGCAGGGGCGTTGACTTCGGGAGGATAGTAGTGCGATATATACAGAATCGATTGATGCGCTTTTGCTGTAAACGGTTCCTTCTTTTCCATCATGCAATCCTGCTTCATAGTCTAATCTGATTAGCCCAACCTTTGGGGATGTCCTGTTGCAAGCGATTCAATGATCGCAAGCGTCGCACGAGTGACGGCAGTGGCTGACCTGAACCCGGCAGCGAGGTCATCACAAGCCAGATAATGCGCCGCAAACGACTCAATTTCGTTCTTATGACCTTTATTCTGTGTTCCGGAATAGAGCTTCCTGGCTTTGCCTCCAGCAAACATCTCCGCAGACTTGAAGTCATCGATTACAAAGCTGACTCCTCCGGAGAAGATTTCCAGCCGTTCTTTCGGCATGCCCTGCCCGCCATTGGCGGCGTACGTCAGGCAGCCGGATGAACCATCCGACATTTTCACTATTACATGAATATTGTCGCTATCCAGATACAGTCCGCTTCCATGCTCAGCGCTGTATGCTAACACCTCTATTATATCGGCATCTGCTAAGAATGACATCAGGTCTATGAAATGGCAGACTTCGCCTATGATTCTGCCTTTGCCGATCTCAGGATCTTGCAGTGGATGGTCTTTCGGAATGAAGCCGGCGTTTACGCGGTAATTGAGTAGCGCCGGGTACGGAATTTTGTCGAGTTCCTTCCTGACCGCCCGAGCTGCAGGCGAGTATCGCCTGTTGAAACCGACCATCAATTGAGCCGAATTCAGCGTCATCGCATGTTCGATTTCTTTCAACTCATCTTCCGAGGTTGCAAGAGGCTTCTCGACAAATACCCATTTCCCTGCTCGCAACGCCTGCGCAACCTGGGTAGCGTGCATGTTGTGCGGTGACAGAATCATCACTGCGCCGATTTCTGAGTCAGCGAGCACCTCCTCAAATGAAGTCGATGCGCGCTCGAAACCGAACTGCCTCGCTATGGAGAGCGATTTGATGCCATTTGGGGCAGCAAGACATTTCAGGGTGTAATCTCGATTATCCCGAAGTTCCGGGTAGAGCACTCCAGTCGCGAATCCGCCTGTACCGAATGCTCCGATCACAAGTTTACCATCTTTCGTGTTTGACTTATTCTGTTTCGGTGAAGCCTCGACACTCGCGTGTGTGTCTACATCGCTCGGATACTCGAGGACAATACCGAGATGCGGCTCGGGAGTTTTGCCGGTTACGATAGAGTAGGCCTTTTCTGCATCTTCCGACTTGAAAGAGTGTGTCACGAGGTGATCGAGACAGATCTTTCCATCGGCAATCAGATCGAGGAATGCAGTCATGTTTCTCCGCTCGGTCCATCTGACATAGCCAATCGGATAATCGCGCCCCATCTCTTCATATGATCGATCGTAACGCCCGGGACCGTATGAGCGAGAGAGATTGAAGGAAAGTTCTTTGTCGTAGAATGGCTTTCTGTCGAGATCCATGCCGACCGCACCGACAACAGTGATATGCCCTCGATCACGGGCGATCCGTGCAGCCTGGTTCGCGATCCCCGATGATTGTGCAGCCGCCGTGATAATGACCCGATCGACTCCTACGCCATCAGTGAAATGCATGACCGATCTCTCAAAATCGGGCGATGAGTTGTTGACGGCGAAATCGACACCGCACTTCAGTGCCAGATCGATCTTCGAGGGATCAACGTCAAGACCGATTGTCCTGCACCCTGCCGCCTTGAGCATCTGCACAGTGAGCTGACCCAGCAGTCCAAGGCCGATGATTGCGACATTTTCTCCGAGGCGAACATCTGCCTGCCTGATACCCTGCATCGCAATCGCTCCGAGCGTCACGAAGGATCCATCTCTGAATGAAACAGCGGGCGGCAGCTTAACAGCGAGATTCTTCGGTACGAATATCATCTCAGAGTGGCATGCGTATCCAAATCCAGCACATGCCACTCTCTCCCCGACAGTAAAATCGGTCTGCTCCGGTGATATTTCCATAACGACACCGGATGACGAATATCCTAACGGTATTGGAGAGTCGAGGCGCGACTTCACTTTGCGGTATGTCGCACCCAACCCTTCAGTCTTAACTTTATCTAATACTTGCCGTACAAGATCCGGCCTTGAACGCGCCTTGGAGACCAGACTCTTTTCAGCGAGTTCGATCATCGCGCGCTCAGTTCCGGCGGATACCAGCGAGCATGCGTTCCTGACAATAATGCCACCTTCACGCATAGCAGGCGCAGGAACATCTTCTATACGCAACATGCCTTTTTTCGGATACTGGACTATTTGCTTCACTGCAGCTTCTCCTATGCCCCTATCTTGTGCCCACGGATTCGTGTTGTTTTCTATCTGGATTGACTCTTATCTTTGTCGGACCAGGGACAGCCTGCAGCGCCCCGGTGGCGGAAGGACTTGCCGACATGACATCGCACAGAAACTTGTCGGTATTGCCGGCGGTGCTCTTCCAACTGAACTGACGTGATCGCCTCAATGCCAATTTTCTGAGAGCTTCGCGTAGTGTGCTGTCCCCAAGAAGATTGCTCATCGCTTGACACATCGATTCGGGATCATTCGGATCGAAGAATACAGCAGCATCCTCAAGAACTTCTCTGCAAAGGGCCGTGTCTGAAGCCGCAATCGGAGCACCCATCCTGAGAGCCTCAAGAAGGATCAACGATGCGGATTCGAGCTCCGACGGGAATGCAAACAGATCGCAAGCTGCGTAGAAGCTCAGCAGAATGCGGAAGTCTATCGATCCGAGCATACGCACGCTGCCCTCAAGCTTGTGATCGCGTATATATGCATTGATCTCGGCTGTGTAAGACTTGTCGTATGGTTCGCCCGCAATCGCAAGTGTGAGCTCCTGGTCAGATCTCTCCTTAAGCAGCCTGAATGCCTGCACCAGTTCCATTATGTTCTTGTAACGATATATGTGGGAAGATGAGAATATCAGCTTCCCCTTGATTTCATATTTCTCATAGATTTCGCGTCGGCTCAGCGCTATGCCTTCCTGCGTGTCATTCCCCATGTAGATAACTCGCTGTGGAATCCGATTGGATCCGAGAGCTCCATTCACGTACGACTGTGCAAATTTCGTCAGATGAATGATCCCTTTTGCCCTGCGCGCAGATATTTTTGTGGCCAGTCTCAGCAAATGCAGTCGCAGCTTGCTGAGCGGGGGTTCAGTCGAGATAAACGTCCGACTGAACGGGGCGAGATTGTGAATCAGCATCACGCGAGGGATCTTGCGGGAAAACAACCCGAGATTGCCCGGCTCAAACAACACGTCGATGTTTTCTCTCTTGATATGTCGTCGGAGTGTCGTTTGCTCCCAGATGAGGCGCTGAATCAATCCATTGCCCGGGGTCTCGAAGTACCTGTAGGTGATATCACGCCGGGCAGGGAAATCAAAATTCTGCTGCCGTTCAGACAAGAACACTGTCAGGTGAGTTCCGGGCTTGCTTGGATAGTTGTGCAGGAGCTTTTCAAGATGCTTCTGCCCGCCACCTTCTACAATTTGAGTTGCCTTAATTCCTATTTTCATTGAAACACTCTTCGAACACCGTCATGGTCTGCTCGAATCTCTTTCCCCATGTGTGATTCTGCGATTCGGTCCATGCCCTTTCGGCAAAATCGCGTTTCCATGTTTTGTTTCTTGATATCAGCCATTCGATCTTCTGAGCAAACTCCTCATAGGAGTCGGCAATCTCCACCAAATCGACAAACTTCTCAGCTTCAGGCATTCTGACCGACACGATCGGTTTGCCTGCTGCCATATACTCATAAAGCTTCAAAGGACTGCATCCTGAAGCGACATCATCGAGGATGTAGGGATTCATGCAAACGTCAAAGGCTGCGATGTAAGAGGGCAGTTCATCGAACGTTTTGCGACCTAAGAAAAATACGTTGTCATACCCAGAGAGTCTTGACGTATCGACATGCGCCGGACCGACGAATACAAACGAATAGTGCGGAAGTTTCTCCGCAACATAGGCGATCAGCTCTAGGTCGATCCAGTATGCCACCGAACCGAGAAAACCGACAATCGGTCCCGGGATATTGGTGATTTCATCGTTGGGTTTGACATTGTCGAGGTTTACTCCTCTGTAGTGATCGATGTCGGCCGCATTCGGTATCAGATATGTTCTCTTTGCCATGCTGCCCTTTCTCTCTAACAGAAACGGGGCAGTTGCGACCATGGCATCACTCTGAAGGATTGTGTCTCGTTCGAGCCTGGCGACTGTCTCTTTTCTGACCATGCCTTTGTCGATTACAAACTCATCGACACATTCATAAAGTTTTCGCGACGATTTCAACCTTCGCATGAGGTAACCGGAATAGGGCGTATAGCTGTAGATTACCGGATCATTGAATCCGAGCCTGCGAATCTGACGCTTGATGAACCACGACAGCAGCAGGCTGTTGAGCTTGCAAATGAAAGTGTTCATCTGAAAGAAGGGCAGCACCAGCGGTGGAGTGGCAACCCAAAGGTTCTCCTTCACTGCAGTGGCGCCCTTCATAAACTTGAACGCTCGGTTGATTCTGTGTCGGAATTCGCGAATGTAGGTAATCCAGTGAACCTGAGTTTCGACGAAGAGGACTCTAAATCCTTCTTCGGAGAAGCGCTTCATGAATCTCTGCTTTCGAGTCCAGAGATCGTTCCAATCCTGTGTAGCGATGCAGACGATGTCTGGTTTGGAGTCCATTCTCAGTTTCACTATGCAGCCGTTTCCTAGCCCCCTCCAGGTTTTGTGCATGGAGTCATTTCACGACTCACTTAAGTTGTCGACCATTCCGTTCCTGACTGGAGGATGCATAATGGGGTATCGATTGGTTATCACTCGTAACCCTGCTTGAAAGAGGCGATCAGTCCTTGTCTGACCTTCTTCTCAGCGTCAAAGACCTGGTTGCCCCTGTTTTTCCAACGCGATTCAACTCCAACTCAGACAGCACTCTCAACACGGCACGCGCTCTATGAGTGAGCACATCTTCCTGCTCGCCACGATGCGGCATTGCGGCCCAGAGCATCTCAACCGGCCCAGAGCCAGAGTATGAAAAGACCAGCTTCTCTGCCTCCCGCCTTGCGCCATACTCGGGAGAGACCTCGTGAGCAACCACCTCCGGCAGCCAGCCGTCTGAGAATGTGATTATGTCCAGAGTTGAATCATCAACTTTCGAATTGAGTGATACTCGTTTGCTGTCATGTATCTGCGGAATAACATCTCCGAGGATCAGACTACTGACCAGATCGTACTGACCGCGCCCATCGAATCTGTCTCTGAAGATCCAGAGCCTCTCGTTCTTGTCGAAGTAGATCGATCTCGAAATCAGCAACGGATTCGAGAGCCGCGTGTATGCTGTGTGTTCCGCTTCTATGAAATCGTAGCTGTCATTTGATTCCCATCGCCTCACACTCACTTTGGCATCCGGTCTGATTGCGAAGAGAATTCTGGGAATGAAACGGTTCTGTTCAATTCCCTTCACGGAAGGCACCGAATGATATTCAGTCGACCTGAATCTGTTCCTGACCGACTGATTCGACGTATACCTGTAGGTGCCGGAATCGATGACGAAGTTGGTCAAGCCGCAACTTATGTCGACAGTCAGCATATCATTATGTTTGTGACCACCCGATCCGCCTGACCCTATCGGGTTTGCCCCGAAAAACAGATAGAGGTCATCCTTCCTGAGAGTCGCAAGCCCGGAGCTTCTGAACAACGCAGATGATCTGACTTTTCTGGGACAATCCTCGACAGATTTCAAAGTCTCCTGGACTTCCGGACCGCAAAGCCACAGCGAGTCGTATGGTGGCCTCTTAGCTGATGAACGGAGTTCCGGCAGATCAAGAGCGAGCGCTCCAAAATCCAGCATCGTGATCGGATTCTGCCGATCGACTGCATCGAATACAAGGGTGCGACCTGAATCGCCGTCTCCGAAATTCGGCAGGCAGCCGTCCGGCTTGATAAGAGCCGAGGTGAGTCGGAACATATCCCGAAGGCGCTTGCGGTAGCCTTCGGAGAGACCATCGTGGCGTGATTCCACGAGATATGCAATGAGATAAATCTCAGAGGTCAGAATCTGATAATTCAGCGATGATTCATAGCAGAAACCATCGGGAAGCGTTTGCGCAAAGAGCTCTTTCTCCAGTTCATCGACTGCAAAACGTTTCCAGAATCTCCCACGTGGGAGGTCGGCGAACAGATGTCCCGCTAACAGCAAACCGAGCAAATTAGCGAGATAATGATTCGAATTCATGCCGTCGCCGATCACTTCGATATTCTCTTCGATATAGACGGCATGCTGATAGACATTTCTGTAGAATCTCTTTGCGAAATCGATATCGACCCGACCCGTATGATTGAGTATTTCTATTGAAGTTATCCAATTTATCATTCTGATTGCCGCTTCCATGGGGCAGGTCCAGTTGATACCATAGGGATATGGATTCGATTCGATCCAGTCATCGATCAGCGCTATTGTCTTCTCTGCATACTTGCTCTCCTGCGTATGTTGCCATGCTTGTGCGAGCCAGACCAGATAGTGCCCTCGCGACAATTCCCACGGCAGCTTTACATCTGATTCATTGTTCCATATCACTATCGGAGCCGAAAGGTAGTAATCGTTTGCCCAGGAGACATCTACCACAAAATCGGTTCCCCACTTGATTCTGTCACCAAAGCTGACAGGATCAAATCCGAGGACACGAAACTTATTCGAGAGAGCATCATCCGCTCTTGTAATGATGCGATCGATCACATCCCGGTAACAGTTCCGTGCAAGCCGATGTATTCGGTCATGATCCCTGACAGTGATCGTGGTGCGATCTCTCAGTAGCGCAGCTATATAGGCATCGGTGGATTTGAAATCAGAATCGGTCGCGATTAGTGAGTCAAAGTCGTCTTCGCTGAGTGCGCTCTTCTTAACTGCCAGAGACACCACGCGCCTGGCGACCCTCTCGAGCTTTCGCCCTGCCCTGGCTGCAAAATTGTAAACAAATGGCATCGTTTGCTCCTTGGCACTGCGTCCACGCGACAATCCATCCGCGAGGAGGCTTCGCTCGGATAACCGGCTAAAGTCTCATGCTGGTGAGCTCGGTCTCTTTCACGGTGTCCGTGATCATCGGCATTTCGAAGAACTTGTCGAATACGTCGACAACTCTTCCGGCAGTATTACCATCCCAAAGAAGTGGCCTGCGGTTCGATGAAAACCCTTCCTCAAGGTAGCGTTCCGCATAATCCACGATCTTCTTCGGATTGAGGCCAATCAATGAATTAGTACCATCTGTGATGGTTACCGGTCTCTCGGTATTCGGCCTTACAGTCAGGCAAGGCACTCCCAGAAATGTCGTTTCTTCCTGAATGCCTCCTGAATCGGTAACGACTGCAGCAGCTTCCTTCTGCAGCTTAAGAAACTCGATATATCCGAGCGGTTCTACGACTCTGAGGTTCGAGTTTTCGAACACTGAACTATCTCCGATTGAGAGCTCGAACTCAAGCAATTTCTTGCGAGTACGCGGGTGCATCGGAAACACAACTGGTGCGAGTCGGGCTAATCCTGAGAGCATTTCTGTTATTTTCGAGAGCTGATCGCAATCATCGACATTGCCGGGTCTGTGCATAGTGACGAGGATATATCGGCCCTTCTCGACCTTACAGTCATCGAGGACATTCAGTCGATCCGCTCTGGGAAGGAATTTCACGAGAGAATCGATCATGATATTTCCCACGAAGTGTATCGAATCCTCGTTAGCGCCTTCGCGGAGCAGGTTTACGTTTGCGCCTTCGCATGTAGTCAGCAACAGCGTGCTTACGCGGTCGGCGACAATCCTGTTGATCTCTTCCGGCATGCTCCAGTCGCAAGACCTAAGTCCAGCCTCGACATGTGCTACGGGTATCCGGAGTTTGACAGCAGCGATCGCGGCGGCGAGAGTTGAGTTGACATCACCGAAAACGACAACCATGTCGGGTCGCTGTGAAAGCATCAATTTCTCGATCTCTATGAGCACTCTTCCAGTCTGGAAACCGTGAGTGCCGGAACCTATTCCGAGGTTTATATCGGGTTCGGGAATTTCAAGCTGTTTGAAGAAAACGTCCGACATCTTCTCATCGTAGTGTTGCCCGGTGTGAACGACGGTTGGACGATATGATTCTGGACGAGCGCTGAGCGCGTCGTACAATGGTGCGAGTTTCACGAAGTTCGGACGAGCGCCTGCGACTAGTAGTATCTGTTTCATATTACCTCTGCTGTCCTTAAAACTTATCGATGATGTAAAGTGTGGTTGCGAGTCCGCCCAGGATCGTAGCCGAGCTTGTGAATATATTCCACCAGTCACGATTCTTCTTTATTTCTGTCGGCACGACAACGGCATCACCCAGATCGACATATCTGTTACGCGCTTTCTTGCCGGATAAGACCCGGCCATCCGCCTTCACAAGTCTGACATTGTCTTTATCAGAATTCTTGAGGTATCCTCCAGCATTCTCTATGTAGTCAGATATCTTCAATCCGGGTGCGAACTGGAGGGTGCCGTTGGACGCTACCGCGCCCATGATCTGCACACCGGAGGGATTTTTCGGAATGAAGATGTGATCGCCATGCCGAAGCGGAAGCTGTTTGCCTCTGTCGTTGTCATTGATAAGAAGATCAAGATCGATTACAATCCTGCTCATTCTGTCTGTATCGACATCAAATACCGTTTCCGGATACACCCGCCCCAAAGAGTCCTCTTTCAGAGGCGCCGACTTGGTTATGATGTCTGACAGTTGCTTTTGCTCGAGCTCAGCGGCAATTTCGGGCCTTGTGAAGACAGCGCCGGTAGGGAATGCCTCACTGGTCAATCCTCCCGCTCTCTGGATTATCTCGTATAGAGTCATATCATTGCTGGTAAGTGAGTACTGCCCGGGGAATTTCACCTCTCCTTCGACAGTTACAAGTTTCTCGATCTGCCAGTCGGGTATGGTGCGAACGAAAACCTGATCGTCCTCTTCGAGTACCACGTCATAAGAGCCGTCTTTCTCATCAATGAGTTTCTTGAGATTGATCTCGAATAGCTCAGTTGTACCCTCGGAGTCCAGGCGTGCTATCTCGGCGGACAGCATGAAAGCGCTTCTATTGAGATTACCCGCCCGGAAAATCAGATCGGAGAGTTTCATATCTTTGAATATCTTGTACTTCCCCGGCATTTTGACATCGCCGCGAATCGAGACATACTTGTCGCGACTCACTTGCGGTGTGGAGTAGACGACCAGGCTATCTTTCGCCAACAGCTTGATATCCGCGCCCTCCTTCTGTGCCATGATCGCTTCCAGATTTACCGGGATAATTTCCTGCTTGCCGTCAGAATGAGTGCGAATCAGATCTGCGCGTTGCATGTAGACATCATCAAAGAGCTGTTCACCGTTAAATAGAAGACTCGCTATATTTGGCCTCTCTTCGATCTGGAATGCTCCCGGATGTTTCACCCGACCTTCGAGCCACACCACATTTTCGCGCAACTTGTTCATTGAGAAAACCATGATCTGATCCCCGCCTCTGGCAGTCATATTGCCATCAGAACCTGATTCTTCTCTCAAATCGATGTCATGAATAACGCGGCTGTCATTCGAACCGAGTCGATCCAGCTGTATTCGCCGTGTATAAGCCGATGGAGCCAGTCCGCCAGCCAGCTCTACCACTTGCGCAATTGTCTCGCCTCCGTGCAATTCGTAGACCGCAGGGCGATTGACTTCGCCGTACACGTTCACGCGTTCGCCTGCAAGCGGCACGAACACGACATCTTCTGAATGAAGTTTAACGTCTCCAGAAGCATCGCCGGATAGTAGAAAGCTGTAGAGATCAATTTCTTTGTATGTCTTACCGCCCCGCAGCAGACGGACCTTTCTCATGCTGCCTCGCGCATTCGGTCCCTGAGCCGTATAGAGCGCATTGAAAAGCGTCGAGAGAGAACTGAGAGTATATCCTCCCGGCTGCTTGACCTCACCGTAGACGTAGACCTTGATCGTGCGGATCTTACCGAGCGATACGCTCATGTTGAATTCTGAGTAGAATGCAGAGAGCTTCTTCTCTAATCTGCCATGAAGGCCATCGAGAGTGAGTCCGTAACAGACAACTTCACCGACTTTGGGGATGAATACCCTGCCCTCGCGATTCACTGTGAGGCTCAGTTCCAGATCGACCCTGCCCCAGATACTCACCAGCAGGTTATCACCTGGACCGATTTCGTAATCTGGAGGGACAGTCGCAATCTCGGGTGGTGCGAAATTCGCCGATCGCTCTGTGAACATGTCGTAACCAAACGGCTGCAGATCGCCCCAGATATCAGTCGGACTAGAGGAGGTGACCTGAGCCCCACCTGAAGCGGCCGGTTCGGTTGCCACCATCCCACCCTGATCTGCGATTGTACTCTCGTAGATTTCCGGTGAAGTATATGACTCCACTGATTCAGTACCACTGGCTTTTTTCGATCTCATGTACTGTTCGTAGGCCTGCTTCTTCTCGTCCATTGACTGAGCATGTACCAGGCTACAGAAAGTGACCGCGAGTATCGCTCCAAGAACGCAAAGACTTGTCTTCTTCATAATTCCTCTTCCTTAATTCAATTTGAGGACACGTTTTTCCAATGGTGCTTGAGGCACGTTTCGTGCCGCGAGGGATAAACTACGGTAAGTCGTTACTACGCATTTAATTAAGACGTAAGGGAGATGGCGGAGAGATTGCTGTTAGCGGAAAATACTACCTATCCAGTTGTCAATTCTTTCCGTGCCCGATGAAATCGATTCTGGTAAAGGCTTCTGCGGGTGATAGCAGCTTCGTATGCAGAAGTTTGGATGCCTTGGTGACATCGACACCTGCTTTCAATGGACGTACTGCCTTTCGATTGAGCAATGCGAGTGGCACCGCCTGCACAAGCTGCCGAGGGAATCTATATTCATGTGCCATAGATAATGCGAAATCGTAACGTGACAGATATTGGCTTCCTGCAATATTCATAATACCTGCCAGCCCTTGCTCGACTGCCTCCAAAATTGCAGCCGACAGATTAAGCGTCCATATCGGATTGCAGTAGAGGTCTGAAGCTACTTTGACCGACTCGCCGGACTTAAGACGGCCGTAGACAGCCGTGAAGAGATTAGCCTTGCCGTGATCTTCATTATCGAACAGTGCGCTGGTTCTCACAATAAGGCTTTCGCCATTGAATTTACTCACGAGCTGCTCTGCAGCAAGCTTGGTACGACCATAGACATTCAGCGGGTTTGGAACCGCTTCCTCGGGATAGGGACCATTCCTGCCATCGAATAAGTAATCTGTGGATATCTGGACGAATCGCGTCTTATCATGCTTTATTGCGTCGATCAAGTGCGCAACAATGTCGCAATTGACCTTGCTGGCGAGAATCTGCTTCTCTTCGCATGCATCGACATCGGTCATGGCGGCGGAGTTGATGACGACATCGGGTTCAAAATCGTGCACGAGTCTGCTGACCGAGACTCGATCTGTAAGGTCGCACTTCACGGTCTGTAACTTTGCCGTAATACTACCCGGAAAGTCGTGCTCGTGAGTGACTGCAATGACGTGAAATTTGTCCAAGAGCAACGTGGTGAGCCTGAGACCGAGCAGGCCCGCGGCGCCTGTGACCATAATCCTCAAATCAGAGTGCCCCATATTGTCTGTCGAAATACTCGTCGTACTCTTTAGTACGTCTTGATTTCAACCAGTCCTGATTGTCGAGATACCACTTCACGGTCTTCTCGAGCGCTCGATCAAAACTGTATCTCGGCAGCCAGCCGAATCGATTCATGAACCTGCTGCCATCGAGGGCGTATCTTCGGTCATGCGCCGGTCTGTCATCGACGAATCTGATCAGGTCATTCTTGCATCCGATGATGCTTGTCAGGTTCCTGGTGAGATCGATATTCGTTGACTCGAATTTGGACGCCAGATTGAAGCATTCACCGGGAGTGAAACCATCAATCGCGAAATCTATCGCACTACAGAAGTCCTCGACGAAGAGCCACATCCGCTTCTGCATCCCATCGCCGTAAACCGGGACAGGAAGTCCCCGCGACAGCCTGTCGACAAAAAGTGGGATGAGCTTCTCGGGATACTGATAAGGTCCGAGGTTGTTTACCGGCCTGACAATCATCGCAGGCTGCTCGTATACTGTGTGAGCGGCAATAATTAGCAGGTCGCCGGACGCTTTGGATGCAGCGTACGGTGAAGTCGGCCGCAAAGGTGTGTCCTCGGAGAAGAGATCACCATCAGGTGTCGGGCCGTATACCTCGTCAGTAGATATATGCAGTAGCGACACCGATTTCTTTCTGCAACAGTCGAGCAGTACTTGTGCGCCGAAGACATTCGTCCGAACAAACTCCTCGGGACTCGCAATCGACCTGTCGACATGTGTCTCCGCCGCAAGGTTGACGACCATGTCGATGCCGTATTCAAGAACAGCTGTGAGCTGATCACGATCACAAATATCCCCCTCGACAAATGAAACATTCTTGCCTGACAGCAAGTGTTTGATGTTTGACTTGCTGCCGGCATAGGTGAGCAGATCGAAGATCGTGAGATGGTACTCGGGGCGATTCGTGGAGAGATACCTAACCAAATTGGTGCCGAGAAACCCGCACCCACCCGTAATCAGAAGGTTCATGTGCAGCACCTATCCATCGTTGTGATCCCAATCATACGGTATGTCATTGATGTGCGGATCAATCCTCATTTCATCGGGAGCCTCATAATCATATTCTCTGTCGGGAACATTGAGCGCTATGGCAGTCTCATGCCCCAGAGCCTTGAAACCGTGACACACGCCGCACGGTATCTGAATCAGCATCGGATTCCGATCGCCGATGAAGAACTCGTTCACGTCCCCTTTCGTCGGTGAATCGTCACGTCTGTCGTACAGGACGAATTTGGCCATGCCGGATATGATTGTGAAGTTATCTACCTGTTCGTGATGATAATGCCATGCTTTGACAACGCCGGGATATGCCGCTGTTATGTAGACCTGCCCGAACCGAATAAACATGTCATCATCATTGCGAAGTACTTCCATCAGAAATCCGCGTTCATCAGGAATGGTTCTGAGCCTCTTTATCTTCACTCCATCAATCACGTCTCTCCTCCTTTTCAGATATCCGTCTTTCACGCACCATTCTTGAAGCGCGGAACAGCGACTCGAAAGTTCCGCAGTCACTCCATGCGCCGGTCAAAAAACCGTGCGTAAGATCGTTGTCATGAATATATCGATTTGATACGTCGGTAATCTCATATTCGCCACGCGCAGAAGGCTTGAGTGTTCGAATTATGTCAAAAACCTTGTTGTCATAGAAATATATCCCTACAACAGCATACTGACATGCAGGGTTCTTCGGCTTCTCCTCAATGCGAGTGATTGAATCACTATCGAACACGGGGACTCCGAATCGCTCGGGATCGGGTACTTTCTTCAATAGTATGCGCGCGCCTTGGATTTGGCTCTTGTATATCTCTACCTGCGGCCCGAGATCATCGTCGAAGAGATTGTCTCCCAGAATGACACACATTCTTCTGCCATGTGTGAAGTCCTCGGCGAGCGAAAGTGCAGCAGCGATTCCATCCTCACCGACTTGCGTTGTAAAGGTGAGCTTGTCGATTCCGAATTCCGAACCATCGCCCAGCAATCGCTCAAACGCAGCCCTGGAGCTTTCTCCGCAGACGATGAGAATCTCCTTCAGCCCGGCATCGACCATTTTCCGTAACGGAAAAAGGATCATGGGCCGATCGTACACCGGAAGCAGGTGTTTGTTTGCCACGCGTGTGAGCGGAGCAAGCCGTCTTCCGGCCCCTCCAGCAAGTATGATTCCGACAATATCCATAGTAACCAAGTCAATGTAACCCGACTTGTCGATCAGTCAAGCGAAAGTTGGTGGAGCCTGCACGCGACGCACCAGCATATTTTATTTGTGATTCCGATTCATGCTTCCTTTATTTTGTTGTGACCAAAGTCATTGCACATAGAGGAGCATCAGCCGATTTTCCCGAAAACAGCCTGGAGGCGATTCTGGCTGCCCGCAGCCA
>JAHJOQ010000019.1 GCA_018820315.1 Candidatus Zixiibacteriota bacterium
TGTAGACAGATCAATGTCTCCATCTCCGTCGAGATCTGAAGCAAACACCGAGATTGGACCAAAGACAACATCATATTCCAATTGTGGCTCAAAGGTGCCGTTTCCGTTGTTTCGAAGGATTGACACGCTGCCCGATACATCGTTTGCCGTCGCCAGATCGACATCACCATCGTTGTCAAAATCACCTGCGCAGATAGAGTACGGCTCATCTCCGACCGCATACATCAGATTCGAGGGGAAAGTACCGCTTCCGCTATTTAGCAGCACGGAGATGTTGTCTGAAGAGTTGTTGACAACTGCCAGGTCCCTATCGCCGTCCGAGTCGAGATCGGCTGATGTAATGGAATGCGGTGAGTTGCCGACCTGCATGGAAGAGCCGGTTGTGAACTGCGCGTTGCCGTTATTCGTGAGAGTGATCACGCTATCAGTGAATGATGCCGCATATGCCAAATCGATTGTCCCGTTACCGTCGAAATCTGCAGCGTTAATCGCCAGCGGCAGACCTCCGGCGGTGATGTCAGCTGCGGATGCCAGCGTGCCATCTCCGTTATTCAAGTGGATCGAAACATTGTTGGTTGACGAGTTGGCCGTGACCAAATCGATATCACCATCGCTGTCCAGATCGGCGGCGAAGATCGAAAAAGGAGTGCTGCTGACCATGTAGCTGGAATCGCGAATAAACGTACCGTTACCACCGTCTGCGGCAACCGTAAATGCCCAACTGAACCCACCTGAGAACGGGGCACCGCCCGCAGATTCGATCTCGTCGGTGAGTACAATTTCCACATACTCACCCGGAACGAAAGGAATGTCAGGTTCAAATAGTGCAGTTCTTGAAAGGCTGTTGTAGCTGATTGTTCCAAGTCGCCTACCGGTGCATCGAGCATTCACAACAAATGTGAGCGCGTTGATTGTAGCCCCGTTCAGATCAGCGTCGAAAGTCGCCGTGATGATGATCGAACTGGCAATACCGAGTTCGTTCTGCGCTGGAGCAACTGAGACGATTGCCGGCGACTGTGCAAGAAGCAGCCTTGGGAACATCAGCATACTCAGGAAGACTGCAATGCACACAAACCGGAAATTCCTGTGCATATTCGATCCTCGGATATCGGAAATTAGGTTCGACCGGATCGGGCTATCGAGTGTCAGTCATAGGCCTTCTCAGTCGACAGTCGTTAGTAACTGTGGTCAATCTAAGTGATTCAGTCTGTTTGTCAATGTGATAAAAGTGCAGTGATGTCAATATGTCGACGAGTCTGCGCCCTTGAGTTCATTCACATTTACCGGAGCCCACAGCGCCCTTATCAGAATCTGTTTCTTCCGACATGCCGTTTGCAGGCGTCCATTCACCGTAATATTCCACTACGATCTTGCATCTGCCCTGGGATGTCCACTCTTCGTTGGCATTGTATCCCCATCCCAGGAACTCGGAGCCGCCACCGCCGATAGTCGTGATGAGGTATCTGTTGTTGAGAAATCCGAAGGCATTTGCGCGACTGGAGGGTAATGCAGAATCGCCTCCCGATGGATCGACAGGCAGCCAGCCGTAATTCGGTAAATATATCTCTACCCATCGATGGAATACATTGTCGTATGATGCATCGTCACCACGTACTACAATTGAGCCGACATATCGAGCGGGAAGCCCGGCGGCCCTGCACATGGCTATATAGACAAAACTGTACTCGGAGCAGGATCCGTTACCACGATCCAGAACGGTCGGTGCGATATTCCACCCGCCTGCAAGTTCGTATTCCATGTGCTCAATGACATAATTGAATATCTTTCTACCCATCCAGTACGGGTTTGTTTCATCTCCGACCGCGGCTCTCACTGCACTCTGAATAATCTCGCTCTCCATAGAGAACTTGGCATCATCGACCAGATAAGTGCTCCTGATCTCTTCAGGGATATCATCAAGCAGGCCAACTTTGTTCGGGAAGACGAAGTATCTGTTCTGATACAGTCTGGCTGAGGCGTGCATGCTGACAGTATTGAATAGCATCGGGCCAATATTCTCTACATGATAGTGGGCGACCTTCTGGTTCCACTGGTCTGCGATGATCTCTGTCGGCTCCGGTGAAAAAGTCACTTCACCGATCAATTCCTGATTGTTCAGATCGTGTGGTATCGCAAGGTAAACATCGAGCGTCTTGACCGTATCGGGACCGTAGTTTCTGACCTGATGGATGAATTCCACCCGGAGAGTCTTCTCTTCGAGACGCGCGAAAGGTGTGCCGTCACTAATTACAAGCTTGCTGATCAGGTCTGTTTGATAGTCCGCATTCCAGAGGTGCTTCCCGTCCCAGGCAAGTCCCCATGGATGAGGCCCGTGTGATTTGAAGCAGAGAATCACATCCCCATTGTCAGGGGCGACCATATAGATCATATCTGCCATTCTGTCCGCCACCCAAAGGTATTCGCCATCGTAGGCCAGTCCGGTTGGTGCTCCCGATGGTGCCGGTATGGTGACGATAGTAGTGCCATCCTCGCTGCTGATCTGATGGAGGTCGTTGGCGCCATCGTCCCCGATCCAGAGATATTTGCCATCCCATGCAAGCCCGGAGGGATTGGTGACCGGGCAGTCGATCGTTTTTTCGACAATTCGGGTGGCAGGATTGATGGCATAAATCAGTTGTTCCTCGGCATCGACACACCACAACCGCCCGCCATCCCATGTCAGGCCACGTGGCACATAAGCTGGAGACGGAATCGAATCAATCACCGCGCCGGTTTTGGGATCGATTTTATAGATCATGTCCGTCATTCTGTCGACATTCCAAAGACTGCTCCCATCAAATGTCAATCCCTGCGGGCAGTTGTATGGCGCAGAGAATGTCTGCAATGTGTCGCCCGGAGTGGCAAATGCCATCTGGGATAACAACAATACGAGCAATGAAGTCAGCCCGATAAGTGTGCATCTGGACATGCTAATCCTCCTGTGGAAGTATACAGTTATTGCTCTCTGGTCTGGAGCTGATTCTGCTATTGTGTCTCTTCACGATTCACGATCCGAATGGCGGAATGCACTCGTGTAATTTACCGCAACATAGCAGAATGTCCGGATGGGGTCAAGAAGAAGTGGCACAGCTTCAGGGATGCGCTGGTTCACCCAACTTCTCTGAAACCTTCTGCATGAAGTGCTCGTACCTCGGATCCGCCGGCTCACCCTCGATTTGCATCAGACAGTCTCGTGCCTTCTGATACTCTCGTATGTTGTAGTATACCGCTGCGAGATTGATCAGAGTCTCTTCGAAGTTCGGGATTATCTCCATTGCTTTATTATAGTACTCTATTGCCGAATCATGATCCCCCAAAGTCTCATAACAGGCTGCAAGATTGTTCAGCACGTGTACATGATATGGATGCTGCCGATACGCTTTCTGAAAATCCTTCCGCGCGGCTTCGATGTTGTTCAGGTTGAAGTTCGCTACGCCACGATGCCAGGCAAGCGGTGTCGAAGTGGCATCGAAAACCGAAAATGCTAACTCTGCTTTGTCGATCTCCACGACAACCCTCTTCCAATCGCTCACAGATTTGGCTTCCATTGCATTCCTTGTGTGCATCTCGGAATTGTATCTGGAAGCGCCTACAACAATGCATAGAGCCAGACAGATCATGGCTGTCATGAGTACTGCAGCAATATTGGTTTTCGAAAATGCCCGCATTGGCGGACGCAGTCTGTGATAGACAGATGTAGATACTGCAATCATCAGCGCAAGCAACACAGTGTGTGCAATGCGCTCTTTGGGAAAGCTGAAACACGATATGACGAGAAATCCAACGAGGCCGAAAATCGTCAGAAGGCACAATTGCACATCATCTCGTGATGTGGCTGCTCTAAGGCTTCTCAGACAATAGGAGAAGGCGATCAGAAAAATCGAAATGTAGAACAGCAGTCCGAGGGGGCCGGTCTCAGCCAACACCCAGAGAAAGTCATTGTGCGGGCGTTGAAAAAACACCTGCCCTGTGCTGGACGGGAGGCCGTCGGTGCCATATTTGGCTATTTCGATCTTCCAGTCGCCCACGCCGGTTCCAAGTATGGGATTATCAGCAAACATGCTTAAAGACTTCTCCCACAAAGCAATTCTCTGCCTGAGCGAGGCGTCACTGAGATTGATGGGCAACGGGGAATCGCCCTCAATGCGCTCAGACTGATGAAGCCCGATCGTCGCGAACGATGCGACGACTGCAATAAGCACTGCAACTGTAAACGCAGTGAGACTGTGACGCCGGCGAAATGCGCAAATTGCTCGCCGTTTGTCCGACGTTTTCAGAACCAGTGCGGGGATCATCGTCATTAGCGTCGCGACTGCAAGCGCAAGCCAGACCGTTCGTGTCTGACTGATTACGAGGACGTACAAACACAATGTGACAGTCGCAATCGAGCCTGCCCTCCAGTATCGGTCAGACTTCAGCCAATTGTAGATGACAAACGGAAGCGACAGGAAGAGAAAAGAGGCGAGCAGATTCTTATTTGCCATCGTGCCATACGGAATCACATTGCCCGGTATCCACCTGAATCCGATACCCAAATATTGAAGGATAGCAATTAGAGAGAGACCTGCGGCGACAATCGTAATCGTCCCCGCGAGCTTACTGAGGTAGGCTTTGGATGCTGCCAGCAACTTCGTCATGATCAGCACCAGCACTATGAACAGTGTGAACTTGAGAATGTCGAACATGCTATCTGCAGCGTTCCGGGCCTGCATTAGGGATATTGCGCTGATGAACAGGTATCCAATCAATATAGGGAAGATAGCTCTGCGAAGAAACGACAGCTCACTTCCCGTCGATTGCCTCAGCGCTGACATCAGCATGGAGGCGACTATTGCAAAGAGTAGGATCGATAATAACAGGAATCTCGGAGTGAGAACCGGATCGAGCGTATATCCGATATAGAGAAACGGTACGATAAGCACCGCGCACTGAATCAGTATCTCCGGCAGACGATTCAATCTGACTCCGTAGTTTTCACGGCGACACGTGTCAGAGTCGGTCATAGTTGCGCGATGTCGCTACACATGTTTCTGTCGCCGCCCGAAATGCACGCCCACGCCAGCATAGTGCACACTATGGACAAATCAAGCAAAAAGAGAATTAATAATGTCGGAAGACTGCGATTGCATTCGACCTACGGACAAGCGGCGCATGGTTCGGCCCCGCCTGTGAAGATGTAGCCGACCAGATATACGACATCATCGATGTCTGTCTCTCCGCTGCAATCAACATCGCTCGATTCGATTGGGTCCGGGGCTGGTCCACCCGTGAATATGTATGCAACGGTAAAGACGACATCATCAATGTCGATCCCTCTACTGCCGTCTGCATTGCCGCAATCAGAGCTTGCTTCACTGACAGTGATCATGACTGCAACCGTGTCATACTTGGGAGGGCTATCTGAATCACGGAGTTGAACCTGGATGTAGGACTGCCCTGCCCACGACGGCGTGCCGCTAATAGTACCGATCTCGCCACCGCTAAATGCGCAACCGTATGGAGGCTGGCCGGAGAGTTTTGTCCAGTAGTATGGCTCGACGCCACCACATGCCCAGAAATGATAGTAGTACGGTACGCTGAGATAACCAGTCGGAAGTTCATAGCTTTGAATATGCATCTCCCCGTCGCATGCGTCTCCCACGCCATCGCCATTTTCATCGTACTGATACGGATTCTGAACTTCAAAGCAGTTGTCACAGGCATCTCCGACGTTGTCGCCGTCAAAGTCCTCCTGCGAAATGTTCACGACAAGCGGGCAGTTGTCAGATACATTCGGAATCTGATCATCGTCGGCATCGGGATCGCACGGATCACCCATGCCATCTTCATCGACGTCGGATTGGTTCGAATTCGCTGTCAATTGGCAGTTGTCGCATGCATCACCGACGCCATCATTGTCTGTATCGATCTGGTCAGGGTTGTATACCACGGGACAGTTATCCTCTGAGTTCGAAAGACCGTCTGCATCGGGATCAGGCTCCGGCATGATATTCTTGATAAGCGCTTCGATCATGTAGTTGCAGCCTTCCCAGTTGCAATGCAGATTGTCGAGCGCGTACCAGGCCGTGTGGCTGTCCGCCCAGCCATAGTTGAAATGATACGACTTGGCATCACCGACGACTCTCCAACCGTCACAGACGATCGCGTGCCTGCTGATAGTGTAGTACATCGGGCGACCTTCATTAATTTCCTGTTGAATTAAAGAAAACCATCCATCAGCCGTGTGGTTTGATCTGTACTTACTTGTGATCGATGCGTCATAACGAAAATGTGTCGGCATGGTCTCTTCGACATACCATGAGTATGTTCCGGAGGCACATTTGCCGTACATCATCTCAAACGATATCCCCGCCTCTAAGTTGAGTTCTGCCAGAGCACCCTTCTGTGCCTGAGTGCAGCCGGAATAGCATGCGTCCGGCATGTTGTCCCAATCGTAAATATCGGAGTAGTTTGCTGTAAGAGTCTGTCCCGGAGTGTTTCCGCCACATGAGTTATCGCCCTGCCAGTAGTAGTTCGAGCTGCCATTGCCTGCCGACGGCCAATTCCAGTACTTCATTATCTGCGCGACAGCGGTCGCGACACATCCGACGATGCACGTGCCTCCGTCCCCCATGGGGCAGTCCTGATTATACGGAGAGCCCTGATGCCAGCCGGTGGTTAGAAGCGGTCCGAACTCATCGAGTGGCGAATCGAAGTCTTTGCCGAGACTCAACATGAATTGATCGTTCGGCACTGAGTATTTCGACCATTCCGATTGATTGACCTCACCGAACAACTGGATATCGTTCTCCGACTGCTTTTCGTCAAGACTGCCATATGTTTCCCGGAAGATTCTGAAACGATCGGCGAGTACTTCGCGAATCAGCGCGGCGAAACCGTCTTCATCACTGGGCCTATAGATCGATTCCTCGGAATATGCCTTCACCGGAGGAAGCTCTTTAAGTGTCGGGACGATGATGTACCCGGCAGGCGAGATTGAGTAGACTCTTGCGAGGAGAGTCCCATCAACCACAATCTCCTCACTGACTTTGATTTCGGGCGAGAGCGATCCTGACCAACCACCATTGGAATATGTGATCTTCGACAACCAGTTCTGACAAACCAGACCCATCTCGGCCTCGGAGGCGAGCTCAGCGGTGGCTGTCTGGAATGGCAATGCCCAGATCAGAAGACTCACTAAAATTGTAATATATAGCGTTGGGATTTCTGAATTTATGCCCGTTCTGATGTCTAACATGGAAGATCCTCCGATAATTATTCTCGGTGCCGACGGCAAATACATTTACCCTATTGTGATAATGTAGGGCAAAAGACCGATTTGTCAACAGTTATACGTCAAAGTCCATATACGTCAAAGTCCTATCTTTAGAGTGCTTTATGTCGACCTGAACATAATAACCCAAGTCCACTATCGCCAACAGTTTGTATACGCGGCAAAGATGTGGCAGAATGATCCTAAATCAGAGCGATTTAATTGTCGGATACTCCGCTTCCATGGCCGTGATGCTTGATCTTCTCAGCATAGGTCATGTGTTTGCGGGAATAGTACTCGTCCGAGATCCTGCGAGTAATACCCGAGAGAGCGATGATTGCTATGAGATTCGGTATGGTCATCAACCCGAGAGCTATTTCTCCGAAATGCCAGACAGTTTCGAGTTGCAGGATGGCTCCCAGGAAAAGAACGATGCAATACACGAATCGATACGGCATGACCCATGAATTGCCGAAAAGGTACTGGACCGACCTGTCTCCATAGTACGACCAGCTGATCATCGTCGAAAGAGCGAACAAGAACACTGACCCCGTAACAATATACCCGCCATAACCTTTCAGGAATGTCAATCCATGTTCGAATGCATAAGCCGTCATCGGGGAACTATTGAGCAATTCGCCGTTGACCATAGCCGTGTGGGCATCAGTCACAACGATGGCAAGTCCGGTGATCGAGCAGACAATGATGGTGTCGATATAGGGACCCATCATAGCGACAGTCCCCTCACGCACCGGTTCGGTTGTCTTGGCTGCAGCATGCGCGATCGGTGCAGACCCCTGCCCCGCTTCATTGGAGAATAGCCCGCGCTTGATCCCTTGAACCATTGTCATGATGAAAGCAGAACCAGCAAAACCGCCAGCGGTACCGGAGAATGTAAACGCGCCCTGGAATATTGATGCGAACGCCCCCGGGATCTTGTCGGCATTCAGGATTAGAATCAGGATTCCCCCAATCAAGTATACTACTGTCATGAACGGCGTCAGCTTGCTGGCAACCTGACCGATTCTCTTGATGCCACCGATTATGACCAAACCCACGATTACAGCAAGAGAAACCCCGGTCACCCAGCTCGGTATAGCGAAATCGGAATTCAACTGGTCAGCGACCGTGAATGCCTGGATCGAGTTTCCTGTGCAGAACGAACAGATGGCAGCGGCAGCTGCGAAGACGATCGCCAGCCATTTCCAGCCAAGTCCCTGCTCGATATAGTACATGGGACCACCCGACGCAGAACCGTCGGGATTGATCATCCTATATTTCATCGACAGCGTACATTCAGCATACTTGAGAGATGTCCCGAAGATAGCGGTAACCCACATCCAGAATAACGCCCCCGGACCGCCATAGTGAATAGCCAACGCGACACCAGCGATATTGCCGATTCCGATCGTGGCCGAGAGAGCGGCGGAAAGAGCCTGAAAGTGCGAAATGTCACCGGCATCCTTGGGGTCATCGTACTTGCCTCTGGTAATATTAATGGCGTGCCCGATCCTCTTCAGTTGAGGCCAGCCGAGTTTGAATGTGATGAATATGCCCGTTCCGACCAGGAGTAAAACCATACCGGGGAATGACTCGGGGGTCTCCCAGACAAACTTGTTTACTGCATCAATAACGCTCGTGATGAATCCCATGTTACCTCCCGGCGTGAACTTGATGGGCGCAGTCCATTACTTCGCTGGCGCGACGGAATTGATGTTCAATGCTCACAATTTTCGATAAATGTACATCCTGAGTCAGCATTGGCAAGAAAAAACTCCCAGGCAACCCCAAAGACGCTGACCCAGTCTGAAGGGCTTGTTGAAAAAGTCAATGTAGCGCTAAACTCCGTCATCGCAAGGAACGGAGCGACGTGGCGATCTCCGACCCTGCGCTGTCAGGAATCCCTTCCTGACAGCTTGATAATACGGGCAGGAAAGGATTCCTGCCCGCGCGGAAGTTCGTTGTGAGAAGCCGAGACGGCCAGGGTTCGCTCGCAGTGATATTATGAGAGCGCGCCTCCGGGGTATAAGCTATCTTAGTTTATGCCTTGGAAAAACAGCTAACGAAGGAGGCGCACAGGATGAATATATCATTTGACGGTCACAAAGGCTACACTCTTTGTTCGATGACGATTGACGGACTTTATCAACAGGCCCTGAAGAATGGAGTGCCTTCGGCTGTTACTGGAATTTATGTTGAAACTGATGTCGGAATCCAGTTCAAATGAACAAGCAGATAACCGATGTGTTATAAGAAGGCGACAAGAGTATGAGCGTCAATCGACTCGATCTGCAACTACGTGAAATAGTGATCCTCGAATGTCACATATGATAGGAGGCGGCGATGATTGAAAGAACAGAGAAACTGATGGCTGATTTCAAGAAACTCGGACTAGTGAACACCGGGGATATTCGCTGGAATCTTAATACACCATCGCTCTACGAACAGGCTATCCGCAGGCGTGAGGGAATTCTCGCCCATCTCGGTCCGCTTGTGGTGAGAACTGGACACCACACAGCCCGAGCGGCGCAGGACAAGTACATTGTGGATGAACCGTCATCGACAAAAAACATCTGGTGGGGAAAAGTCAACAAGCCCATCAGCGAAGAGAGGTTCAGTAGCATACATGACAGAGTGAGAGCATATCTGCAGGGCCGGGAATTGTATGTTGAAGATGTGTATGTCGGTGCCGATCCGGCTTACAGGCGGTCAATTCGAGTAATCACCGAAAATGCCTGGCATTGCCTTTTTGCACGCAACATGTTCATCAGAATTCCCGACAAATCGGAGCGGCTCGCCTTCGATCCTGAGTTCACCGTCCTGCACGTTCCGCATTTCCATGCTCTCCCAGAGATGGACGGTACTAGAAGTGAGACATTCATCATTGTACACTTCGGGAAAAAACTTGTGATAATCGGAGGAACCAGCTATGCGGGGGAAATCAAGAAATCAGCATTTACTATAATGAATTACCTTCTCCCGCAGGAGAATGTGCTCTCGATGCACTGCTCGGCAAACATCGGCAAAAATGATGATGTCGCGCTCTTTTTCGGACTGTCCGGCACCGGCAAGACAACACTCTCCGCTGACCCGGAACGGCGACTGATTGGAGACGATGAGCATGGATGGAGTGAGCAGGGAGTATTCAACTTTGAAGGCGGGTGTTACGCAAAAGTCATCAAGCTCTCGAACGAGGCGGAGCCGGAAATCTACGAGACCACCAGGAAGTTCGGGACGATTCTTGAGAATGTAGCTATCGATCCCGACACCAGGATGATCGACCTTGACGACGGTACCCTGACGGAAAATACCAGAGCTGCATATCCGATAACTCACATTGAATCGGCGGTCAGAGATGGTCTGGGTGGAATTCCGAAAAATGTCATCATGCTAACCTACGATGCGTTCGGAGTCGTCCCTCCAATTTCAAAGTTGACTCCTCAGCAGGCAATGTACCATTTCATATCCGGATATACAGCCAAGGTAGGCGGAACCGAAAAGGGCCTCGGCAAGGAGCCGCAAGCGGTCTTTTCGGCTTGTTTCGGCGCACCATTCATGGCGCTGCATCCGACTGCATACGCAGAACTGCTTCAGAAAAGAATCAAAAACCACGGAGTGAACTGCTGGTTGATCAACACCGGGCTGATCGGCGGTCAGTTCGGAATCGGCCGGAGGATCAAGATTGCTCATACTCGAGCGATAGTGAAAGCGGCATTGACAGGCGCGTTGAACAGTGTTTCATTCACGACAGAACCGGTATTCAACCTTGCGATTCCGACTGAATGTCCAGGCGTTCCGTCGGATATCCTGAATCCGCGCAATACGTGGTCGAATCAGGAAGAATATGACAAGGTTGCTCAGAAACTCGCGGAGAACTTCCGTAAGAACTTCGTAGAGTACAAAGACGCAGTCTCCGCGGAAGTCGTGGAATCCGGTCCCGGGAGGATGAAAGTCTCGATCTAGCTCACTCAGATTCACTGTTTGAATAACGGACAGACGCAAACCAGGGATAGGTCAGGAAGGTACATGTCAGTAGATAGGATCGGTATCATCACAAGTGGAGGCGATGCGCCGGGCATGAATGCCTGCATACGCGCAGTCGTGCGCACTGCACTCAAGAAGGGGATGGAAGTCTACGGATATAGGCGAGGCTATCAGGGACTCATCGCCGATGATTTCATTCCGCTGAGAAGATTCGCAGTGTCGAACATTATTCAGACCGGGGGCAGTATTCTCATTTCATCGAGAAGTGAAGAGTTCATGACACCTGAGGGCAGGAAGAAAGCCTGCGACAACCTCAACAAACGCGGCGTCAAAGGACTGATTGTCATCGGGGGCAATGGAAGTCTCACCGGTGCCCACCTGCTGAACCAGGAGAGCGATATCAAGGTCATCGGTATTCCGGGAACCATCGATAGAGACATCTATGGAACTGAGCAGACAATCGGCTTCGACACAGCGGTCAACACCGCGCTCGATGCTATCGACAGGATTCGTGACACTGCATCGGCAATGGAGAGGGTTTTCCTGATTGAGGTCATGGGCCGGCACTGCGGCGATATTGCACTTCTGTCCGGTGTGGCAGGAGGCGCCGATGCCGTGCTGGTGCCGGAAATCAAGACGGATATCGATCAATTGATACAGGATATCAAGTCGGGCCTTGAGGTTGGAAAGAAGACGAATCTGCTGGTCGTGGCCGAGGGAGACGATTCCGGAGGAGCGCTTGAGCTATCCCGGATACTTCAGGAAAAAGGCGGTATCAAATCATGGGTATCTATCCTGGGGCACATTCAGCGTGGCGGCAGACCTACAGCAAGAGACAGGTATTTCGCTACATTGTTCGGGATAGCGGCCACCGACGCACTCGCGGACGGCATCTCAGGAGTCATGATCGGCTATGATGGACGGCAGGTCAAACATGTTCCGCTGAAGGAGACTTATTCGAACAAGAAAGTATACAATGAGGAAACCAGAAGATTGCTGCAAGCTGTGGTATAGAAATCGGACTAGTCCGGGGACCGGGAAGAACGGATTCTCCAGTACGAAACAAAGCAGCTTGGGAAATGGCAGCTTACGGCCGATAGCAGATAAGATGACCATTACACGCGGGTAAGAATATGAGTGACAGTTTCATCAGAGCAATAAAGACATTCCAGGTACATCCGACGCTTCCCGATACGTTGCAGGATCTAAAGAAAATCGCTTTCAACGTCTGGTGGAGTTGGAATCATGACGCAATAGGCCTTTTTCGTCGTCTCGACCGAAACCTGTGGGAGAGCACAGGCCACAATCCTGTGTTGTTGCTGGGATCAATAGAGCAAGCCAAGCTCCAACAGGCGGCGGCCGACGAGGGTTTCATAGCGCACCTCGAACGAGTCTCTCAGGATCTGGATAAATATGTTTCAGGTGCGGGATGGTTCGGCAAGACACAGTTCATGAGCGATCAGCCGGTCATTGCGTACTTCTCGGCAGAATTCGGGTTGACAGAATGCCTTCAGAGCTATTCGGGCGGACTCGGCATACTTGCAGGCGATCACATCAAATCTGCCAGCGACCTCGGAGTCCCTCTGGTCGGTGTCGGGCTGCTATATCAACAGGGGTACTTCCAACAATATCTGAATAACGACGGATGGCAACAGGAATTCTATCCCGAAAACGACTTTTACAACCTGCCTTTGACGCGCATTGACGATGATAAGGGCAAGCCTGTAACCTTATCGATCGCGTTTCCCGGCCGCAACGTTCTTGCGTATATCTGGAGAGTCCAGGTTGGCAGGATTAGCGTCTATCTTCTGGACACCGACGTGCCACAGAATTCGCCTGAAGACCGCGCGATTGCAAGCCAGTTGTACGGAGGCGATGTTGAAACGCGGATCAAGCAGGAAATCGTGCTGGGAATCGGCGGCATGTTGGCTCTGGATGCGCTCGGGATCAATCCAACAGTCTGCCATATGAACGAAGGTCATTCCGCATTCCTGGCGCTTGAGAGAATGCGCCGCTGGATTCAGGTGGACAATATCTCCACCTTTGAAGCCATCATGCTATCGAGACAGAGCACCGTGTTCACTTCGCACACTCCCGTTCCGGCAGGTATCGACGAATTCCCGGAACTGTTGATGCAGCGTTATTTCAAACAGTACTATCCACAGTTGAAGATGTCCTGGCCCGAATTTCTCGCACTCGGACAGTCAGCGGATTCAGGCACCACTCCTCAGCCTTTTAACATGGCCTATCTTGCGCTGAGACTTTCATCGTATATCAACGGTGTCTCAAAGCTTCACGGTGAAGTAACGAGGAAGATGTGGCAGAAATTCTGGCAGAAGGTCCCCATGGACGAGATACCGATTGGGCACGTTACCAACGGCATCCATACTAATTCGTGGATTTCCGCGGAAATCTCCGTGCTCTTTGACAGATATTTGGGACCGTCATGGAATATTGGCACCGCCGATCACAGTGTCTGGGCCAGAATCTCTGAGATCCCTGACGAGGAGCTCTGGCGAGTACACGAGAGAAGGCGTGAGAGACTGGTCGCATTCACCCGGAGAAGACTGCGCGAGCAGGTGAAACGTCGTGGAGGACTCAGTTGGGAGATGAAGGCTGCTCAGGAAGCGCTCAATTCGGAGACCTTGACTATAGGATTTGCAAGACGATTTGCGACATACAAGAGAGGCACTCTGCTTTTCAAGGATCTCGACCGGCTCATCAAGATATTGACCGACTCGGATCGCCCCGTTCAGCTCATCTTCGCAGGCAAGGCTCACCCACGTGACAACGACGGTAAAGACCTCATCAAAGAAATTATACACATGGCAAGACGGGAAGAGCTGCGGCACCGGATTGTGTTCCTTGAGAACTACGATATCGCCCTGGCGCGCTATCTTGTTCAGGGTACCGATATCTGGCTCAACACGCCACGCCGTCCGATGGAGGCATCAGGGACATCCGGAATGAAAGTCGTCTTTAATGGCGGCATCAATCTGAGCATACCGGATGGATGGTGGGCAGAAGCATACACTCCCGATGTCGGATGGGCGATAGGACGCGGCGAAGAGTATGCGGACCTCAGGTATCAGGACTGGGTTGAAGCGAACGCGCTGTACGATGTGCTCGAAAAGGAAGTCGTCCCACTGTATTATGATCGGGGACCCGACAGTCTGCCGCGCGGATGGATTGCCAAGATGAAGGAATCGATGCGCCAACTCTGCCCCGTTTACAATACGGGCAGGATGGTGCAGAATTATGCCGAATCGTTCTATCTGCCGGCCTACCGCCAGTCCAATATCCTGAATAAGGACGATCGAAAAGAGCTCAAAGCGCTCTCCTTATGGCGATCGAATCTGAAAGAGAAATGGAAAGACGTAAAGATCCTTGAAGTAAACCCCAAAATTCCGGACAAGACTGAAGTTGGATCAGAATTGGAAGTGGAGGTTGGAGTGCATCTCGGCGATCTGCTGCCATCTGACGTTCTGGTCGAAATGTATTTTGGGCGTGCCGGCTATGGTGAAGCAATGAGTGACGCTGAGGCAATACAACTCGACTTCACCGGAGATGAGCGCGAAGGGATTTATGTATTCCGAGGCAAAGTGCGCTTTGCCAAATCGGGCAAACACGGTTTTTCTGTTCGGATAATCCCTTTCCACAGAAGCCTTGTCAATCGTTTTGAGCTCGGCATTGTCTCCTGGGCTGACAACCCGGTATAGAGCTGTTCTGTCACATTTCTCAGCCCGTGACTTTGCTTTCGCGGGCCGTTCCGTTTGATTGCTGACGCATTAATGCTTTCGGTTCCTCCTCGATCACCTTATATTCTTCAAATTGATTAACGTAACCACACTCCAGCGTCGGGAGATTTCGCGATGAAAACACTCGGTATGTCGACCAGGCTAACCCTGCTACTTCTCACCTCTCTGATCTACCTTTCCTGTGGCGGGGAGTCAAATCCAAAGGATCGTGCAGTCGCTGAAGCGAAATATCCACCCACGCAGATGAAGGACGCTGTCGATACACTTCACGGCACCGTCATTACAGATCCCTACCGCTGGCTGGAAGATGGAGAATCAGAACAAGTCATCAAGTGGACGATAGCGCAAAACAACTACACGCGTGATGTTCTGAATGCAATCCCGATCAGAGATCAACTCCAATTCGAGCTGAAAGAGGCAATGATGATCGGCGATGTGTCCGCGCCCCGCATATATGGCAGCAGATACTTCTATACCAAGCGCAGCGAGACACAGGATCAGGCGGTACTATACATGAAGATCGGGAAGAACGGCGACCCTGTCGCGCTCATCGATCCGAATGCCATGAGTGCGCACGCGATTGTGTCTCTCGACTGGTTTTTCCCATCGCACGATGGCAAGTTGGTTGCCTATGGGCTCTCCTCCGGCGGTGACGAGCAAAGCACGCTTGCAGTTCTCAACACTGATGACCTCAAGCATACATCCGACACAATACCGCGAACATCGGCCGCAAGTCTTGCCTGGTTGCCCGACAACTCTGGGTTCTACTATACTCGCTATCCGACGAAGGGTGAAGTCCCCGAGGGCGAGGAAGTATACCACCGCCACGTGTTCCTCCACATGCTCGGAGAGGATCCCGCAGACGACAATAAGATATTCGGCGATGGGTTCGATATGCAGGATTGGACTGATGTACTGCTTTCCGAGTCTGGTCGTTACCTGATCGTGTATGTTTTCAAGGGCTGGAGCAAATCGGAATTATATCTAAGAGACCTCAGCACTGATCGTGGCTTCGTTCCGCTGGCGAAAGGCGTGGAAGCTCACTTCAGGCCTTCGTTTCTCGGCGATGATCTGTATGTTCGAACGAATCTCAACGCCTCCAATTTCCGCGTGTTGAAAGCGGACTTCGGCGGTGACGATGTGACGAGTTGGAAGGAAATCGTGCCGGAGCAGGAGAATTCGATGCTGGAATCATTCGGAGTGGCCGCTGATCGTCTGGTTCTCAGCTACCTGCATGATGTTTCTTCGCAACTGAGACTCTACAACCCTCGGGACAATTCGACTGCCGAGATTGAACTTCCCGGCATTGGATCGGTCAGTCAGACTTATGGAGAGATCCATGGCAGGGAAATATTCTTCGATTATGAGTCGTTCTTTGTTCCGACTACGATCTTCGCATGCGATGTCACATCGGGCGAGATAGCAGTGTACGACAGTGTCGAAGCCGAGGCAAACCCCGAACTCTTCACCACGAAATTCGTCAAATACCGCTCCAAGGACAGTACTGAAATCTCTATGTTTGTGGTTCACAAGAAGGACCTCAAACTCGATGGCACCAATCCAACTCTGCTGACCGGCTACGGCGGGTTCAGTCATTCCGAAACACCCTATTTCTCGGCCACACGGCTAATCTGGCTCAATAGCGGCGGAGTATATGCGCTGCCACATCTGAGGGGCGGTGCGGAGTACGGAGAAGAATGGCACAAAGGCGGGATGCTTGACAAGAAGCAGAACACTTTTGATGACTTCATCGCAGCTGCTGAGTACTTGATAGAGCAGAGTTACACAAGCAACAGCAAGCTCGCAATCTGGGGTGGATCGAACGGTGGCCTGCTTGTCGGCGCCGTTGAAACACAGCGTCCCGACCTGTTCAAAGTTGTCATCTGCAGCAATCCGCTGCTCGATATGGTCAGATATCACCAATTCCTGATAGCGCGGCTATGGATTCCGGAATACGGTTCGGCTGATGATCCGGACCAGTTCGATTTTATATATGCCTATTCGCCGTATCACCATGTGGTGGATGGAACTGCCTATCCGGCGACTCTGGTACTTACGTCAGACTCGGATTCGCGCGTCGATCCACTGCACGCTCGAAAGATGGTCGCAAGGCTGCAGGCGGCCAATGCCTCCGAACATCCGCAGCTTCTCAGATTCGAATTCGAAGCGGGGCATGGGCAGGGAATGCCGATGTGGAAACGAACTGAGCAATACACCGACATCTACTCATTCATCTTCTGGCAGCTCGGAATGAAGCTGGCGGAGTGATATGTCCGGGCGTCAGGAAGTGATTCCAAATGGTGCAAGCAAAGGCTGCGCCTCAGCGCATCCTGACAGGATAGCAGGAGCATAGCTCCTGCGAGCACTTCCATAGCGCTGCAGGAATTCTCTCATCCCGCGGGCAGGAATCCTTTCATCCCGCGGGCAGGAATTCTTTCATCCCGCGGGCAGGAATCCTTTCCTGCACGATTTATTCACATGTCGTATCACAGAGCCGTCGGGATAGGAATGCTAACGGCGTACGGAATGAGCATCAAAAGATGGGCCGCACACCTTCAATGATTACGCACGACTTAACTTTTTGGTTGTCAAAAGGTCAGTTCTTCCCTACAATTTCCGTGTACTCTGATATCGATAACGAAAGGATAGATCATGCATAGGATCATCTATTACTGGTTCATTTTCTCTCTCGTAGCAGGATCCACAGCTCCGGGTGCGAAGATCACTTTCGATGATCTCTACAGTGTACCCTCAATTGGGGATTTGCAGATATCCCCCGATGGCGAGCGCATTGCGTTCACATTGACCGAGAATGATTTGCAGACAGATGAGTCTCAGCAGCATATATGGGTCATGGGCAGTGACGGTTCTAATCTCAGACAGTTGACAAGCTCTATTGACGGCGAATCTCACCCTCGTTGGTCGCCCGATGGAAAGTCCCTGGCATTCCATGCAGACAGTGGAGATGGAAGCCAGGTGTGGTTTCTCACTCTTGAAGACCGTAAAACAAAGAAGATTACTTCCATCTCGACTGGAGCTGAGAATCTGGTATGGTCGCCGGATGGGCAGAAGATTGCGTTCAGCTCGCTCGTGTTTCCTGAGTGCCGTGACGATGACTGCAATCGTTCAAGGCTTGAAGAGAAAGATAACAATCCGGTCAAAGCAAGGCTCTACGATCATTTGATGTTCCGTCACTACAATTACTGGTTCGACGGTATGGTCGACCGGATATTTGTACATGACACAAAGGCCGATCAGACACGACAACTAACATTCACTCACGACAACGCACCGATATCGCCAATCGGAGGTCATTACGGTTTTGCTTTCTCTCCCGACGGTACTGAACTCTGTTATGAAGCCAATACTGATTCGATTCCTGCGCTCTCGACCAACAGCGATCTTTTCACGATACCTGTGATTGGCGGTGAACCGGTCAGGATCACGACCGGCAAGGGATCAGACTTCGCAGCGCAGTATTCCCCCGATGCCAAGTATATCGCTTACCTCTCGATGGCGCGTGCAGGCTATGAGTCGGACCAGTCTGACCTCGTTCTCTATGACCGGCAAACGGGCTCGCATACGAATCTCACCGAGGATTTCGACCAATCCGTACGAGGTCAGCGCTGGCACCCTAATATGAGACACATCTATTTCGTCGCTATCGAGCATGGATTCCAGTGTGTTTGGCGAATAGATGTCAAATCGCGTAAGGTCGAAAAGTTACTTGACGATGCCGTGTACGGCGGATTCGTAATTTCGCCCGATGGCCGCTATCTTGTGGTCACGCGCTCACTGTCGAATCAGCCCTATGAAATTCATCGCTATGAAATTGCGTCAAGAAAACTGACTCGCCTGACGCATTTCAATGACGAGATGGTCAGCAGGCTCGACATGAACCGTGCGGAAGATTTCTGGTTCGAGGGCTTCAACGGCGATTCCGTGCATGGATTCCTCACCCTGCCGCCTGACTTCGATCCAAACACCAGCTACCCGCTCGCGCTATTGATTCACGGTGGTCCGCAATGGTGCTGGCTCGGCGATTTCAACTACTACGGCTGGAACACGCAACTTGTCGCTGCACAGGGTTACATTGTGGCACAGATCGACCCGCACGGCAGCGCTGGCTATGGCCTTAGATTCAAAGAGCATGTTTCCGGCAATTGGGGCAGAGGAGACTATGAGGATTTGATGCTCGGTGTTGACTATCTGATTGCGACTCACTCCTACATCGACTCCACAAGAATGGCAGCTCTCGGCAGATCGTTCGGCGGTTTCATGGTCAACTGGATTTGTGGACACACAGATCGATTCAAATGCCTGATCTGCATTGATGGGACATTCAACCACATCGCCGGTTACGGCTCAACCGATGAGCTGTGGTTCCCTGAATGGGATTTCAAGGGAACTCCCTGGACAAATCGCAAGGAGTATATAAGGTCATCACCGGCGACATATGTCGAGAATTTCAAAACACCGACCATGGTGATTCACGGAGAAAGAGACTATCGTGTCGATCCGAGCGAGGCGTTTCAGATGTTCACATCGCTACAGAGGATGGGTGTGCCATCGCAGCTTCTGTTCTATCCCGACGAAGGCCACTCGATCGGAAAGCTGAAGAACCTTCGGCACGTCTACGAGAAGCAGTTCGAGTGGCTGGCGAGGTGGCTGAATGACTGACAGTTCTCTGACGTGACTTGAGCAGATCGTTATGATCAATCAGTCCTTTCTGTCCCCCTCTCCGCCCGGCGTTTGTCCGTGAGCCTTCAGCAGCGCAAGGCTGGAGTCGATCCATTGGAATATCGAATCGCGCTCGCTGTCAGATGGCGCGTTACGATCGCTAACTGCTTGCTTCGCATCATTAGCTCCCCCTTATCGACTGGGGAATTCAAGCAACTGATAGTCCCTGTGATTTGAATTCGAATTAGAAAACCGGCCCCATATCGGAGCCGGTTCATATATCAAACAAGAATTCACATTCTAATTGCCTGGCTTCTTGAGAGGCTGACCCTTCAAAGAATCCGGAACAGGCATCATCCTCGTCGGCACCGAAGCGGAGTCAGGCATCACAAAGAGAGACTCGTCAACTTTCTGGTTAACCGAAATTGAGTCGAACGTGACCATCATACGGCCCTGGGCGGACACTGTCCTCAGCTTGAAAGGATAAACATAGCCATCGATTGTCTTGAAGTCCTCGAAGAACTGCTCCACCGGACCCTCGGGAGTGTCCACTTCTGTCTTCACCATGTAATATGTATCTTTGTCATAGTAGGAATAATTCGAATCACCGGTGGACTGCATAAAGAGCATTTTGTAGCAGTCGACACCCTTTACAGGCTCTTCAGCGACGAATTCATACTTGCCGCCGCGTTCAGTGAATCCTACCAGCGGCTCAATGCGAGTCTGTTCGAGCCGTTTTTGGAGCTCTTCTCCATCATACGTCTTGAAGCCCATCGGGCTGGTCGACCATACGTGCTTGCCGTCGCAGCCTTCATTAACTTCAAACATCGGGGATGTAATTTGAAGCAGGTGAAAATTCGGGGCTTTCTTGGTGATTACGATATCACCGGTCATTCCGCCCATGTTGATCTTGCCGGACATCCTTAGAGACTGCAGAGCCTCCAGGTTCTTCATGCCACCCATCGCCGCGATATGCTTGTTGTATATCTCATCCGCATCGGCAGCTATGAGGATTACGCTGAACGCCAGTGTCAACAATAACACAATTGCCGTAACAGCCGTCGCTTTCTTCATTGTGACTCCTTTCTACGGTTTTTAGTTGTTACAATCCGCCAAATATATGGTTTCAGCCCCGATTGTCCATGAATTTCTTGTGGACCCATGCAAGTCTCTGTGTCGGGGAGCACATCCGCATTTCCAGCGCTCATTGCCTCTGCACCCGCTGCCAGGATGGCCATTCACTCCAACGGGACCTCACGGCACTCAGAATAACCTTGACAGTTTGACTCTTGTTATTATATTTACTGCATGACAAGAGATATCTCATTCGGACCGCTATTCACCGAGCCTGCCCACAAGTTACAGTACTATTACTGGCGCTGGTGCATGCTCCCGACTATGATCGGATAGTGGCTGTTTGAGAACGTAAGTCAAAAGAAGATAAAGTTTTAAGCTCACTATCCGATGAAGATAGTGAGCTTTTTTCATAGGTGATATCGATGAATCTACTCGAAATTTTGAAAGAACCGGAATCAGGAAAGCCGATAGAGCTGGATCCAACAGTTCTGGAGCTGCCGGGCGATTTGGAAACGCCTGTCTCAGCCTATCTGAAGCTGGAGTCAGTTGGTGCGAAATTCCTCCTCGAGAGCGCGGAGAGTCCCAAATCGGTCGGTCGGTATACATTCATCGGGATTTCCCCCACTCACAGGATCGACATCCTTCGTGATTGCTGTCGAATCGAAGGGCGTGACGGCAAGCTGGATATCCCTCATGCATCGGATGATGCGCCTTTCACGGCGCTACGGCAAATTCTGGCGAGGATATCGATTTCCCGGGATGTGCCGGAGATGCGGCTTCTAGGCGGACTGGTCGGATATGCAGGCTACAACTGCGTCAGCTTCTTCGAACCGAGAATACCATTTCCTGACAACCGTGATGAGGTGCTCGGATCGTTCTATCTGGTCGACACTCTGCTGGTCTTCGATCATTTCAGCCGCAGAATCAAAGTGATTTCTCTCACCGAGAGCGGGAATGAAGATTCTCTGAGGCGCTCGAAAGAGCTGATCGACAAAATCAGTGCAGCCCTTCACGGTCCGGTGCGCATTCCTCAGACAATGGCTATGGCCGCTAATTCCGAATTTGTGCCGAACATGAAGCGGGATGAATTCGAAAATATGGTCGAGGAAGCGCGGAAGAACATCTTTGCAGGCAATGTCTTTCAGATCGTAACGTCTCAGGTTTTCTCGGGTGAAACGGGAGCCGACAGTTTCCAAATATACCGCGCCCTGCGAATGCTGAATCCGTCGCCCTACATGTTCTATCTGAAATTTGATGATCTTGACTTGATAGGGTCCTCTCCAGAAGCGCTGGTGAAGCTCGAGGATGGACGTGCAATCCTGAGACCGATAGCAGGAACTCGCCGTCGTGGCCACACCGAAGAAGAGGACGCAATGATGTCCGAAGAGCTCGCCAAAGATGAGAAAGAACTGGCTGAGCACGTTATGCTGGTCGACCTCGGGAGAAACGACCTCGGTAGAATCTGCAAATACGGCTCGGTCACAGTACCTGAATTCAAGAAGCTGGAATACTACTCGCATGTCATCCACCTGACATCGACTGTAACGGGTAAGCTCAGGGACGACGCCGATCAATTCGATCTCTTTCGCGCGGCGTTTCCCGCAGGCACTGTCACCGGTGCGCCAAAAGTGCGCGCAATGGAGCTAATCAATGAATTCGAGCCAACAAAGAGAGGCCCCTACGCCGGAAGTGTCGGCTACTTCTCACTGTCGGGCAATCTCGATATGTGCATTGCCATTCGTACAATTATCAAACGAGGCCGTCAGGTCAGCCTTCAGGCTGGAGCCGGCATAGTCGCGGACTCGGTGCCAAACCTGGAATACAAGGAGACCCTGAATAAAATAGCAGCGATCAAGGAAGCTATCAGAATCGCAGAGGAGGGTTTCTGATGATCCTCTTCATCGACAATTACGATTCATTCGTATATAATCTTGTGCAGTATGTCGGTGCCGTAACTCCCGACCTGCAAATCGCCCGAAACGACCAGATCACTATTGAAGAAATCGAGAATCTCAAGCCCGACAAGATCGTCATATCGCCCGGACCGGGTCATCCGAGTGAAGCCGGAATTTCCAACGATGTTATCAAGAGGTTCTACAAAGAAATCCCAATTCTCGGCATCTGCCTTGGGCATCAGGCAATCGGGCACAGTTTCGGCGCAAAGGTCGATCTCGCTGAGCGACTCCTGCATGGAAAAACATCGCCCATATACCACCGCGAAACCGGTATCCTGCGTGGCCTCCCAAATCCGTTCCTCGCCACGCGATATCATTCGCTGGCGGTAATCGAGGAGACTCTGCCGAAAGAACTCGAATCTATGGCATACACCTCCGACGGTGAGATTATGGGACTGCGGCACGTAGAATATCCATTGTTTGGATTGCAGTTCCATCCGGAGTCGATTCTCACAACCGATGGAAAACAGATTATCGCAAACTTCCTGAACTGGGTATGATATATGGCCGACGAGTACCTTAAGAAAATTGTGAATGGCGAAGACCTGAGCCAGGGAGAATCTCGCGAGATGATGCTGGCCGTAGGAAGAGGCGAGTACACTCCTGTTCATGTCGCCGCAATATTGACCGCCCTGAAGGTTAAGGGTGAGACCGTAGCCGAGATCGCCGGATGCGCAGCGGCGTTTCGAGAGCTTGCAGTGCGCGTTCCGCACGGAATCGCGAAGGAAGTCTTCGACTGCTGCGGCACTGGCGGCGACTGCGCCGGTACATTCAACATTTCCACGGCGGCGGCATTGGTAACAGCTGCGATGGGTGTTGCTACCGCGAAGCACGGAAATCGCGCGGTATCCTCTAAATCGGGGAGTGCGGATGTAATCGAAGCACTCGGCATTGGAATCGACATGAGCGCTGAAGATGCGGCGCGATGCCTCGAGCAAACAGACTTCTGCTTTCTCTTTGCACCGAATTTCCATCCCGCCATGAAGCATGTCGCCCCGGTTCGACGTGAACTGGGGATCCCAACTCTGTTCAATCTGCTTGGGCCACTCTTGAATCCAGCGGGATGCACGCATCAGATAATCGGCACACCCGACTGCAGCAGAGCGGGAATAATCGCCGAGGCTGCACATCTGATGGGACTGAAAAACGTGATGTCCTTCCATAACGATTTAGGCATCGATGAGATGATAGATGGTTCTGAGTGCTGTATACACAGAACGAGACGAGATGGAGTCGACATGCGAACGCTGCAAATCAGCAACGGAAGCAGATCCAATATCAAAGGGCTGAAAGGCGGCGGACCGGAGGAAAACGCGGCAATAATCATGAGCATATTAGAAGGTGAAAACTCGATTCGCAGCAACACTGTCGCACTGAATGCAGCCATCGGACTAGTCGAAATCGGCAGATTCGCTAATCTCGATGATGCAAGGGAAGCTTGCGCAGAAGCATTGAAATCGGGTAAAGTCCTGCAGAAGCTCAACGAGATCAGAGAATTCACCGGGGGAGCAAGTAATGCTTAGTGAACTTGCACAACACACAAGAGAACGGTGGCAGAGTGTCGACAGGAAGGCGCTGACCGAAAAATACACCCGAATGATAGAATCAGTACGCGCTCCACGATCATTGATACAGGAGATTCAGAAGGATCAGATGCTATCGTTTCTGTTCGAAATAAAACGAAAGTCGCCTTCGAAAGGGGAAATGAACTCCACGATCAATCCGGTCCGGCAGGCGCTTCTATATCAAGAGTATCACGCGGCTGGCGTATCGGTTATCACCGAAGAGAAGCACTTTGGTGGTTCGCTTGATGATCTGAGTGAAGTATCCGCTACGGTGGACATCCCGGTTCTGAGAAAAGATTTTGTAATTGACAAACTTCAGGTTCTTGAGGCACGCGCCCATGGTGCAGACGTGATTTTGCTGATAGTGAAACTGCTGGCTGAGGAGACGGCGGACTACCTGCGTCTCTGCGCTGAATATGGTCTGGAAGCGATAGTGGAGATACATTCTGAAGATGAGCTGCAGATTGCCCGTACCGCCGGAGCAAAGATCATCGGCATCAACAATCGCAATCTGGATACACTTGAAATCGATCTGGACACGACCGCGAAGCTTCTTCCGAAAATTCCCGCAGGCCACATCGTGATATCGGAATCCGGAATCACCGACAGGAAATCAGTCGACAGCATGAGAGTGCTCGGTGTTGATGCTGTCCTCATCGGATCTGTGCTTTCACTCGCCGAATCTGTCGAAGCGAAACTCGAGGAATTGACTGAATGTCGACGCAGATAAAAATATGCGGCATCACGAAGTCGATCGATGCAGAGAAATGTCTCGAATGCGGAGTCGATTTCATCGGCATGGTTTTCGCAGAATCCCCGCGTCAGGTCTCTATCGAGAATGCTCTTACGATATCGAAAAAGATGTATGGCAAGATCCCGATTGTCGGCGTATTCGATCACTATGATCCGAACACCGTAAACAGTGTAACGTCCAGAGTGAAGCTTGACTATCTGCAAGTTTACTATCATCCTGACAACGGACGGCTGCCGACGCCTCCCATCCCGCTCATCTCGTCCATCTGGATGGATCAGAGCGAACTCAAGCTGCCGCCATATCCGTGCAGATATCTCTTACTCGATTTCAAAAAGCTCGGAAGCATCGATGGTCTGTCTGACGAGGACTGGACTCGAGTGAATGAGAAATATGACGTATTCCTCGCGGGAGGCATCGCTCCGGATAATGTTGCAGGCATAACAGAATACTATAAACCTTACGGAATCGACTCGGCACGCGGCACTGAATCAGCGCCCGGGGTGAAGGATCATGCGAAGATCGAACAGCTTGTAGAAAGAGTCAGGGAATGTTCAAAGTAGATAAGCGTGGGTACTACGGTGAATTTGGCGGCCGTTTTGTTCCGGAGACGCTTATGCCCGCCCTCCACGAGCTGGAGACAGCTTTCCAGAAGTACTGGAAAAACAGAGAGTTCAAAGCTGAATTCAGGATGCTGCTGCGCGATTTCTCCGGACGCCCGACGCCGCTCTATCATGCGAGAAACCTCTCCGCGAAGTGGGGAGCGACCATCTTTCTGAAGAGGGAAGATCTCAACCACACAGGCGCGCACAAGATCAACAACACAATAGGTCAGGCTTTGCTGGCAAGGCACCTCGGCAAAAAGCGTATCATAGCAGAGACCGGTGCCGGTCAGCACGGAACAGCTACGGCTGCAACATGTGCCCTGATGGGACTGAAATGCACCGTATATATGGGTCGACATGATGCCGAGAGACAGCATCCCAATCTTCTCAGAATGCGAATGCTCGGCGCAGAGGTGATTGAGGTCAATGAGGGTACGGCTACACTTAAGGATGCAACCACTGCCGCCATACAGGACTGGGTGACTAACGTGCGCACGACTCACTATATCATAGGCTCCACTGTTGGACCGCACCCGTTTCCGGATATTGTCCGGAAATTTCAGTCGGTCATCGGTGACGAGACCAAGAAGCAAATAATCGCGAAATCGGGGCGCCTGCCTGACCATATAGTAGCATGTGTCGGAGGTGGATCGAACGCAATTGGCATCTTCAACGCATTTCTGGATGATGCGAATGTGTCGCTTACCGGTGTGGAATCGGCGGGATGTGGACTGTCGTCGGGCAGGCATGCGGCTACCCTGCTGAGGGGAAGCCCGGGCGTGCTGCACGGATCGTACAGCTATTTGCTTCAGGATCGGGAAGGCCAGGTTCTCTTGACCGAGACACTATCAGCCGGTCTCGACTATCCGGGCGTGGGGCCCGTGCACAGCTATCTCAAAGATCAGAAACGTGTTGACTACAAGACTGTCACGGACAAAGAGGCGGTAGCCGCATTCGGTGAGCTCAGCCGTCTCGAAGGCATAATTCCAGCACTTGAATCGAGCTTCGCGCTCGCATACGCTAAGAAGATGAGCAGGAAGCTGGAAAAGAACGATATCGTGATCGTGAATCTCTCCGGTCGCGGCGACAAAGACCTGGAAAGCATAAGTGCGTATGAGCAGAAGCATCACAAGTAGTCTTACTGAGCTGCAGTCGAACGGCAAGAAGGCGCTGATTCCGTACCTCACGTGCGGTTACCCGTCATCCGACGATTTCATCGAATACGCCGCTCTACTCGAAGCCACCGGTGCAGATATGCTCGAAATCGGTTTCCCACATTCCGATCCGATGGCGGATGGTCCGACGATCAAGTACACATCCCACCAGGCACTCTCAAACGGAATGAATGGGAAAAAGATGTTCTCAGCAATCGAAAAGGTTGCTTCTCGAACGTCAATACCCCTGATTGCAATGAGCTATATCAACACGATCATGAAGCCGGGAATAGAGAGCTTTGTTGGGCGTTGCAAAGACGCAGGAATCACCGGCATCATCATCCCCGATCTGACACTGGAAGAGAAAAACCGAGTAGTAGGCGCATTCAGGAAGAGTGGGATTCAGACGATATTTCTCGTGGCACCGACAACATCGTCTGAAAGGATCAAACAGATAGCCAGTGCATCATCTGGCTTTCTATACCTCGTCTCAGTCACCGGGATCACCGGCGCAAGGAGAGTGCTTCCTAAAGAGACGGAACTGTTCATATCCAGAGCGCGTGCACTCTGCCCTATCCCCGTCTGTGTAGGATTCGGAATATCGAACGGAAGGATTGCGCGGAGAATGAGCCGGGCATCAGATGGTGTAATCGTAGGCAGCGCTCTTCTGGATTGTATCAGATACGCGACTGGAAAGCGCAATGCAAGAAGAGATCTTTCGTCGCTCATGACCGATCTTAGAAAAGGACTGGATTTATGAAAGTCCGAGGAATACGCGGGGCAAACGTCGCAAAAGCTAACACCCGTGAGGCAATATACGAAGCAACCAGCGAACTCATTCAGGCAATAATCGAGGCAAACGAGATTGAACCGGAGGAGATCGCGTCCATCTTTCTGACTGCGACGAGAGATTTGGATGCAGATTTCCCGGCTTACGCTGTGCGCGATCTTGGATACAGCTCCATACCTCTGCTCTGCGCAAGTGAGATAGATGTCAAAGGAGCAATGAAATCTCTAATCAGGATTCTTATACATGCTAACACCAACAAGAATCAGAATGAGATCAGGCATGTTTATCTTGGGGGGTCCGATAAGCTGCGACCCGATCTTTTTGGGAGTGACGGATGATGATTGTTGTCATGAGAAAGGACGCCACCCTCAAACAGATCGGTAGCGTCATAAAGACGATCGAGGAACTTGGTTTCAGGCCGCATATGTCTGAGGGTGAGGAAAAGACTATCATCGGCGTGATCGGTGATGAGAGGAAAGTATCCAAAGATGCACTTGCAGTTCTGCCCGGCGTAGAAAGCGTCGTTCCGATTCTCAAACCGTTCAAGCTGGCATCGCGCGAATTCAAACCGGACAAGACAGTCGTCAAGCTCAACGGCGCTGAAATCGGCGGCGAGCGCATATCCGTCATTGCGGGACCCTGTGCAATCGAGACTTACGATCAGGTACTGGAGGCTGCGAAGTCGGCCAAACGGGCGGGTGCGCAGATATTGCGCGGAGGAGCTTTCAAACCGAGAACATCGCCATACAGCTTCCAGGGGCTCGGAGAAGAAGGGCTCAAAATACTCAAGTCAGTCGGTGAGAAAGTCGGCCTTCCCGTTATAACCGAGGTCATGACGCCGGAATTGGCGGACCTGATAGCAGACTATGTCGACATTCTGCAGGTCGGCGCGAGGAACATGCAGAATTTCGCGTTGCTCGAAAAAGTAGGCAAGATATCGAAGCCGATTCTTTTGAAGCGAGGTATGATGTCGACTATCGAGGAGCTCCTGATGTCGGCGGAATACATCATGGCCAATGGGAATCGTAATGTGATACTCTGTGAGCGTGGAATCAGGACTTTCGAGAAGTACACGAGAAATACTCTCGATATGTCGGCTGTTCCCGTAATTCAGAAGCTCTCGCATTTGCCTGTGATCGTCGATCCATCGCACGCCACCGGTGAAAGGTATATGATAGCGCCCCTTTCGTTCGGAGCGATTGCCTCTGGCGCTGACGGCCTCATGATCGAGATTCATCCCGACCCGGACAAAGCCCTCTGCGACGGATACCAGAGTTTGCCCCTCCCACAGTTTGAAGAAATGATGGCTCAGCTGGCAGCAGTTGCGGCTTCGGTTAACAGGAAGATTTGATGGGAAGTCGATTTTCTCGTGTGGGAATAGCCGGGCTGGGCCAGATAGGCGGTTCAATGGCGCTGGCCTTCAGATTGAACCAAGCTCCATACTCTGTTTCGGGCTTCGACATCGATGATCGACTGATACTGGCAGCCAAACGCAGGCGGATGATCTCAGACGGTTTCGATTCCGCTGTTGATTTAATAGAAAATGTTGATATACTTATTGTGGCTTTGCCGATGTTCGCTATTCATCAGTTGCTCAGAGAGAACCGCAAGGCTCTCGACTCAAAGATTCTGGTGATGGACACCGGCAGCACAATGCAGGACGTGATCAAGACAGCGGAAAACTTGAAGATGACGAATTTTGTCGGAGGACATCCATACGCAGGGACGGAGATGATCGCTCCAGCGGCCTGGAACGGAAAGATGTTCGACAACCAGGCTTTTTTTCTGTCGAAGCCTGCGAAGTGTGGCAAGAAGGCGTACGATAGGGCGCTTTCGTTAGTGCGCAATATTGGCGCCATCCCACAAGATATCGACCGGGAAGATCATGACCGCATGTTTGCATTCGCATCCGGCCTGCCGCATATAATCGCGTATGCGCTTGTGGCCTCACAGGCTGACGCAAGGCGCAGGAAGAAGATCGATTGGGATTTCCTGGCACATAGCTTTGCATCCACAACCAGAGTCGCTAAATCATCTCCTCAGCCTGTAGCACAATTCTTGTGGCAAAACCGCAAGCATCTGAAAAGAGAAATTGCTATATTCAAGCGTAAGCTTGAGGAGTTCTCCGAGCATCTGTCACAGGACACCATTGAAGAGTTCCTGTCGGAGATATCTTATTTGAAACAAATGAAGGACAATCTGGAGCGAACAGATGGCCCAATTACTTCGCGGTAGAGTTAACCTGCCAGGCGATAAGTCGATTTCGCATCGCGCAGTGCTGCTCTCTTCGATTTCGGAAGGTAACTGCACAATTCGCAATCTTGCGACCGGAAAGGACCTGGGATCGACGGTAGACGCTGTCAGACAGCTTGGCGTAGAGATTTCGGAGTCAGAACCGTCGGTGCTCCAGATATCCGGCGTCGGTATGAACAATTTCGTGAAGCCGGAAGGGAAACTTAATTGTGGTAATGCCGGCACTTCACTCAGGCTGCTTCTGGGATTGCTTGCCGGATCAAACATATCCGCGAAGCTCGACGGCGACAGTTCACTAAGGAAACGACCGGTTAATCGCGTCGCTATTCCACTCCGACATATGGGTGCGGATATTGAGACAACGGACCGCGGCACATGTCCGGTCACGGTAATCGGTAAGCGGCTCTCAGGGATAGGATATGCGCTGCCTGTGGCGTCGGCTCAGGTCAAATCGGCTATTTTGCTGGCGGCGCTTTCCGCTTCAGGCGAAACTGAGATCGTAGAACCGACCCCCACTCGGGATCACACGGAAAGAATGCTGATATCTCTCGGTGTACCGCTGACCACTTCGGACTGCACCGTATCTACCGGACCAGCTTCGCGGATTCCTGCTTTCGATATAGACATCCCCGGTGATATATCATCCGCTGCGTTCGTTGTCTTGCCGGCACTTCTGCTTCCCAACTCGGAAATCGTCCTTGAAAACGTATGCCTCAATCCGACAAGATGCGGTTATCTGCAGATACTCCGCCGGATGGGGGCTGACATTGCTACCGACGAGATTGCGATCAAGCGCGGCGAGCCGGTTGGAAAGCTGTTCGTGCGGGCATCGAGGATGCACTCATCTCGATGTGACGATATACCGGTGGCTACGTTTATTGATGAAGTTCCGATTCTGGCACTCGCCGCAACACAAGCCGACGGCGTCACACGAATATCAAGACTCGGTGAACTGAGAGTGAAGGAATCTGACAGGCTTTCCGGAATTGTCACGGTGCTCGGCTCAGCCGGTGCGAAAATACAGGTTGAAGAAGACGACCTTGTGATTTGCGGCCCCACTAAGCTCTTCCCGCCGGATGTAGGTCCGCAGCACGATCACAGGATGGCGATGCTCGTCGAGACTATTAATCTGATCTCAGAGGGTCAACTCACTGATAGCTATGCCGATGCTATCTCGATATCCTTTCCGGAGTATTACGAGGTCATGAAGAGCCTGCTTGACTGATGACTAGGCAAGAAGCAAAGATTTTCGGAATTCTCGGAGGCGGTATCTCTTACTCACTATCTCCGCAGATATTCAGGATTCTATTTGACAAGTTCGGACTGCCTCATGGCTACTACCTATTCGACATTGCAGAAAAGAACCCAGGGAAATTCATCGAGTCTGCGAAACTGCTCGGTGTCTCCGGATTCAATGTCACAGTGCCGTTCAAATGCAGCATCATGTCGCATCTGGACACACTCCACAGAACGGCCTCGGACAGCCACTCAGTCAATCTTGTCAAAGCCCACAATGGCTCTCTGACAGGCTACAACACTGACATATTCGGGATCCGTGAGGTCTTTCGGGAGATGGGGCTTTCGGCATGTGCAAACAAGCGCATTCTGATAATAGGTGCCGGCGGCACAGGCCGAACCGCACTCAGGTTTTTTCAATCCAAGCGGGCCAGGAACATCACAATCGTTAATCGTAGCAGGAGACGACTGGGCAGTTTGCTGCAGGCCTTTGGATTTGATGGTTCTTCCGGGACGGTTCGTGCATACGAATCCTCGCGCCTGAAGACGAAGCTAGGCGACGCTGAGTGGGACATCGTGTTCAACGCAACACCCGTTCCGACCGAACAGATCATCCCGTCATCCTCATTCAGCCCGGACTCGGTGATATTTGAGGCGGCATATCGGAGTAATCGAAGATCGTCGCTCGCAGATAGAACAGTTGGCGGAATTGACATGTTAATATATCAAGCCCTGAGAGGGTTCGAAATATTTACAGCTTCGAAAATCAAAGATTACGACGCTTTGAAGACGGAGATCAAACGCAGCGTCGCTAAATGAACTGAGACTATCGCATGGATAGCGAAGAATGTTGCCAAATGTCAACATAGTCCTTGCTGGACCGATGGGTTCCGGAAAGACATCTGTCGGTGAAGTAGTAGCCTCGAAACTCGGCAGAGAGTTTCGTGACACGGACAGAATGATTGAAGAAATCACCGGGTTGTCAATCGTGCGAATCTTCTCCGAGAGAAGTGAAACATATTTCCGATCTATGGAGCGCGAAGTCGCGAAAGTAATAGCCCATCACAAGAATCTTGTAGTGGCTGTCGGCGGGGGGATGACCGTTCCCGAGGAGAACTTCCTGACTCTGTCGGCAAGTGGGTTGATCATCTGTCTGACAGCTTCGCAGAAGGTGCTGGCAAACCGCCTCAGTGACCATTCAGGGCGACCGATGCTGGAGGGTCACGATCTCAAAACCAGACTCCCGGAAATACTGAGAGAGCGTCGGAAGGCATACAATAGGATTCCATTCCTGATTGAGACTGACGGCATCGAGATAGAATCCGTTGCAGAGAGAGTAATCATCCTCTATCAGGAGCAGACAGCAGGTGTTTGACACAGATGCAAAATTCTCATTCCCGCATTTAACATGCAGGGTAATGGCCGGAAGCGGCGCACCGGAAACCATTGCAGCCTTTGTCAACAAAATCGACTGTTCATCAGCGTTTATTGTAACCGACAAGAATGTGTACAGACATCACGGTCATCTCTTCAGATCATTGTTGCAGAATATAGAATGCCCATCCGCAATGCATGTCATCCCCGCTGGCGAGATGACAAAGAGCTACCGCTATCAAATCGAAATCCACAAGTGGCTTCTTGATAGCGGAGCCGACAGGAATTCCGTACTGCTGGGCGCCGGCGGTGGTGTCGTATGCGACCTCGTGGGATTCGCGGCTGCAACCTTCATGCGCGGCATCTCACACATCCTGATTCCGACAACGCTTGTTGCTCAGATTGATGCTGCAATCGGCGGCAAGAACGGTATAAACCTGCCGAATGCAAAGAATATGATTGGTACGGTGAAGCAACCGCTGTCGATAATTGCCGATCCACTCTTTCTATCGACTTTGAAGCGAGAACATGTTCGAGAAGGCATGTCAGAGCTTGTAAAGATGGCTCTGGTAAGATCACGAAAACTGGCAGGCCTGCTTGATTCTTTCCGCGAAGCGGGCACCGGTGGCGGTGACTCCTTCTTACCGCGGATAATCGAGGTTGGGATAAGACTGAAGCTTGAAATCGTAAAGAGAGACCCATTCGAAAGCGGATTGCGTAAGACTTTGAATTTCGGCCACACTACGGCGCATGCGCTTGAGGTGATCGGCAGCTATCGACGCCAAATGCCTCATGGAAAGGCGGTTGCGTTCGGTATGCTTGTCGCGCTGGAGATGTCGCAGAAGCTCTGTTCGCTCTCCGACGAGACAAGAATATGGGGGCATGACCAGATACGCAGTCTCTATAAGTCGTTTCCGATTGCAGATTCGAGTCTTGAGGCAGTTTGGGAAGTGATCAGTCGCGACAAGAAACGAGTAGGGCGTGATATACAATTCGTTCTTCTCGAGTCATTTGCCAAGCCTGTTCTGCGGACGGTCAATCGAAGAGAGTTCAGCCGGGCATTTATGAAAGTATCGAAATCATGGAGTAAGTAGTATGGATAATATCACTATCATAAACGGGCCGAATCTCAATCTGCTTGGAAAACGCGAGCCGGAGATATACGGCAACCAGACACTCGAGCAGATAAACAAATCGCTGACGATCACCGCTTCCAAGCTCGAACTCAACCTGTCGTTCTTCGAGTGCAACTCCGAGGGTGAGATAATCGACATCATCCAGGCAACCGGAAGCAAGTCCGTCGGACTTATAATCAATCCCGGCGGATACTCGCACACGTCGGTAGCCATATTGGATGCACTGAAAATGCTTTCGATTCCCGTAATAGAAGTTCACCTCTCGAACTTGTACAAGCGTGAAGAATTCCGCCACAAATCTATTACAGCTTCAGCTGCCTGGGGAGTTATCTCCGGATTCGGGAGTCACGGTTATCACCTCGCACTGCATGCTCTCAGGAGACGGCTCGATGAAGAATAGGATGCTCGCATATTTCGAAGGCCGGATAGTCCCAGAAGAACGGGCACAAATTTCCATCAAGACTCACGCCTTCAATTACGGTACCTGCGCTTTCGAAGGCATGAAGGCATTTCATCTCGGCGATCAGAAGTGGAATTTGTTTCGAATCGACGATCATGTGCGGCGGCTTCTTCGCACATGCGGAATCATGCACATCGAACCGCCCGCCACTTACGATGAGATCACAGACAGCATCAAGGAACTTGTCCTGAAGAACGGACTCGATAGCGACATTTATATACGCCCAATGATATACTGCTCACTTCAGGGTGTCGGACTTGGCAAGCTGTCGCCAACAGAGCTCGCGATTTTCTGCCTGCCAGTTGACAGAGTCAGGCACAAGGTTTTCCGTACAAGGTTCTCCAAAACCGTTCGAATACCTCCGGAGGCGATTCCATCCCACGGCAAGATCACCGGCATGTACGTCAACTCGTTCATCGCACAGCGAGAAGTCGCCGAGCAGGGGGACGAGATTGCCCTTATGAAGAGCATCGATGGATATGTCACAGAAGCTTTCGGGATGAACCTGTTCGTTGTCAAGAAAAATCGCTGCATCACATCGCCGGTTTCTATTGGTGTGCTCGATGGAATCACGCGCAGATCGATTATGAAGTTCTGTGTCGAAGACCTCGGAATGACTGTAGAAGAGCGCTTGTACACACCGCGATTTCTCCATAATGCTGATGAGATATTCATATGCGGAACTGGTGCGGGAGTAAACTCTGTGATTTCGGTCGACGGTCGAAACATCGGGAATGGAAATCGTGGGGAAGTAACGCGGAAGCTCTTCAAATTATACTGGTCGGTCATTCATGCTGACAATTCTGACTACAACTCCTGGTACAATGTCATCTCGAGAAGATGATGGTCCCATCATGGCACTCTGCGTTCCACCTCATGAAAGAACGCTTCGAATGTTCCGTCCTGTAACCTGAATTCCTTCTCGAAAATGACCTTGATCCTGTCGGGATTGATTTCGGAAGAATTGTAGACGAAGATCGCTCTGTGATTCGCCGCATAGGTCGTTATGCTCTCGATGCCGGGAGTGTCCTGGAACATCTCTGTGAAGAAACCCGCCGTTCCTCGGCACTTGATTCCGTCGACAATGAATTCGACGGTGGAATCACCCTGTGCAGAGAATGCGACCTCAGTCGTTGGAAAGAAGAAGACCGACTGGAAAACATATCCGCCCACTATGAAGAGGAGCACCAGAATCGGTATAATGATCTTAGGAATTCGCATGTCTCTCTCCTAAAACGCTTTCACTTCGAGGCAGTTGTCCACCGGGCACGCCTCGACACATTCCAGACAATTGACGCAATCTCGATGTGTCACCTTGTTTGCGACCATCGGCTCCAGACCAAAATGACACTTCTGATTGCAGATCGTGCAGTCGATGCAGGTCTCTTTGTTGCGGCTGACACGCATCAGACCGATCTTGGAGAATGGATCAAGCGCTGCCGCTAGCGGGCAGAAATATCGACAGAAAAACATCGGCTGGAAAAACGCTCCGATGACGAAAGCTCCCATCACGGCATAGCTGACATAACCGAGAGTACCGTGGCCGAGACCTGAAAATATGATATAGAACGGATCATATCCCCTGAAAACAAGATCACCGATTCGATACGTGAAGTATAGCACCACCGCGAGAACCGGGTATCGTAGGAGCCTCAGGTAACGATCTGCTGATGCAGGAATGCGCGGACGCTTCGGCCACACTTTGTCGCCGAGTCGGCTGATCCATTCGTTTATGGTACCGATCGGGCAGACCCAACCGCAGAAACTCCGTTTTGTAATTATTGTCAGCCCTATCACACCGAGAAATATCGATAAGTTCAGCGGTGCCAATGCGCATGTGAAATTGCTCGTCGTGAACAAACCGTAGAGCGCTTCAACTCCACCGAATGGACAGAATGCCTCGAAACCATTGGAGCCGAAGCCGAGTGCGACATATGTGATCGCTCCGAGAAAGAATATCTGTATGGCATATCTGAGATATCGAATGCTCATTTATCCTCCACGTTGCTGTCATCCAGAAGTCTGGTGAAAAGCAAGTCAGTCCTCAAGTCGGAAATATAGTCCTATCATCGGGATTTCCAAGTGCTATCTCTGCGCGGAATCGGCTTCAAGATATCCAATCAACTTGTATATCAGCTTAGCTGCGGCAAATTGCGACACCAGACTCCCGGGAATCGGCATCAGCTCGACGACGTCGAATCCGACTACCCTTTTCATGGTGCAGAGCCTATTAAGTAATTCGAGAGTCTCATACCAACCGAGACCACCCGGTTCGGGAGTTCCGACACCCGGAATCACCGACGGATCGAAACCGTCAAGATCGATCGTTACATAGACATCATCGGTCAGCATCTCTATGACTTCGTCCTGCCAGTGATCTCTTCCAGTGATATCTTTGGCGAAGAGTAGCGGAATTTTTTCGGATGAAACCAGCTCAGCCTCTTCCCTGCTCAGATTCCTGATACCAACGCCAACCGTTGTCTTTACATGTTCGCGAATCCGGCGCACGGCGCAGGCATGCGAGTAAATGCTACCTTGATATTCCTGTCGCAGATCCGCGTGGGCGTCAATCTGCAGAACGGAGAGCTGTGGGAACTTCTCAGCATATGATTTCACCGGCGCGACCGAAACAGTGTGTTCTCCGCCAAGCGTGACTACGATCTTGCCGTCTCCGATAGCATCCGAAACCGCTTTCGATACACTATCGATCATAGTCCGCGGATCGGTCAGAGAATCCAGCGCCGGCAGCGTGTGAACGCCCGCTGTGTACGGCTCACTGGCAGACTCTTCATCATACAACTCGACTTCCTGCGAAGCTTCGAGGATCGCATTCGGTCCAGCGGCGGTTCCGTGACCGTATGTCGTGGCCTGCTCATAGCCGACCGGCAGCACAACATACCGCGATATGCCGTAGCTACAATCATCCCCGGTCAGACCGAGGAAATTCAACTTGTTAGCATTCTTAGTCTTCATCCCGCTCCCGTATCCGTATCTTTCGGCAGGCAATATAAACCGGATTCGTCTGAATGGAAAGGCAGAATCCAGACAGCCCAGTCACGTCAAATCAGACCTATCGATTTCAGCTTATCCAGCATTGCCGTCACATGAGTTGCCGGCCAGAAAATCCGGCCGCACTCAGTACAAATAGTGAATTCACTCTGGGTTTCATAGACGTATGGCCAAACCTTCCCTTTAACTTCATCTTTCGAAGCCCTCCGCAAGGGCCGGTTATCCTCCATACAGCGAGTCAAGACAGCCGACTCATCAATTGCCAGGTCGCATTTATCGAGAACAGCTTTGATCTGTTTCCAGGGATCATCATCGGTCAACAGCACAACATCCCGCGCAAGTTTCATTGAGGCCAGCACACTGTTTCTCGTCAGAATGGTCCTCCCCTGTTCCAGGGCAATCGCCAGAACTTGTTTAACAACATGGGTTTGCGACAGATCAGTATCGAAGCCTATCATCCGCATGTAACGGCATAGCTTGCCGACTGTCGGATCGCAAAGGAACTTGCGTCCGGTCTTACTGTTTGACATAGGTGTCATGTTACTATATACTGTTTAACTCAATGTAACGCAACTTCTTGATTGGTTGCACATTCAGAGGGCCTAGTCGCCGACAAGACTCACATTCAAGCATGTCCGACAAGAACGAAAACAAGAGGAATCTAACCAGGGTCTTTGCGTATCTGAAAAGGTATCGCCGATATTTTATAGCCGGTGGTGTAGCAATCATCCTGACGAGCGCATTCGGTCTGGTTGCGCCATGGCTGATTAAGGACGCGATAGAAACCCTCGAGAATGAAACCGCGACCAGACATAGCCTGCTTCTATATGGTCTGGGGGTCTTCGGAGTAGCGCTGGCGAGCGGTTTCTTCCTCTTCTTTCTGAGAAGGACCATCATCTGGGCTTCTCGCATCATAGAATACGACCTCAAGAACGAGTTGACACAGCATTTGCTGAAACTCCCCCAGTCGTTCTTCAACGCCACACGTACCGGCGATATCATAGCACGACTCTCCAACGATGTCGAGGCAGTCAGGATGATGATTGGCCCCGGCATCATGCACTTCGCGAACACGGTCGTTGCCGGTTCGATAGCGCTGGTGCTGATGCTCATACTCAGTCCGAAACTGACGTTGTATGCGCTTGCGCCATTTCCGGTACTGGCGATCACATTCAAGAAGATCGCATCAATCGTGTATTCGTTGTCATACAAGATTCAAACTCACTTCTCGGTTCTCTCGGCATTTGTACAAGAGAATGCGTCCGGCGTAAGAGTAGTGAAAGCCTACAATCAAGAGCAGAGTCAGATCGAGGAGTTCGACGGCCTCAACAAAGAATATGTCAAGTTGAACTTGAAGCTTGCCAGATTCATGGGACTGTTCCAGCCGATTGTCGCTCTCGAAGTTGGTGTGATACTCGTGATAGTGCTCTATTTCGGCGGGAGGCTTGTGATTGACGAGTCTCTCAGTCTCGGTGTGCTGGTAGCTTTCATGCTCTACCTGATGATGCTGGTCTGGCCTGTGATGGCGATTGGATGGACGATAACTCTTTATCAGCGCGGGCTCGCGTCACTCGAGCGTATCGAGAAGATTCTCAATGTCGTACCGGAAATTTGTGATACGGAGAAGACGACACAAGCAGACAAGCTCGAACCGGAGATTCGCTTCCACAATCTGTCGTTTGCATATCCCGGTACAGAACGAACAGTATTGCACAATATCGATGTACACATTCCGGCGGCGAAAGTGACCGCATTTGTCGGACGCACCGGATGCGGTAAATCAACTCTTATCGAGCTCATGGTGCGTGGTTATCAGGTTGATGACGGCAAGATCGAGATCGGCGGTAGAGACATAAACAGCATTCCGCTTGCACAGCTCCGCAGCATGATAGGTTATGTACCGCAGGAGTCGTTCCTGTTCTCCGACTCTTTATATGAGAATATCTCATTCGGCCTGCCGGTGATAGACCGCAAAGCGTCTGAGAATGCAGCAAGATTGTCACATCTCGACGCAGATATCGATAGCTTCCCGAATGGTTTCCGAACTGTAATCGGTGAAAGGGGAGTGACTCTTTCCGGAGGTCAGAAACAGCGAACTGCGCTTGCCAGGGCAATAGCATGTAATCCGGAGATACTGATACTCGATGATGCGTTTTCGGCTGTAGACACTGGCACCGAAGAACAGATTCTCACTGGGCTGGAGTCTGTGATGACATCACGTACGACGATTCTTGTGTCGCACCGAATATCGACGATTCGCAGGGCTGACTTGATATATGTTCTCGAGGGGGGCAGAGTTGTTGACTCTGGTAGTCATGTGCAACTACTGTCGACGTGTCCCCTCTACGCTGACATCGTGTCAAAGCAGGAACTCGAAGAGCAACTGGAGCGTCTGTAGTGCCTGAGTTTTTCCACGATGACGAGTTGAGTGGCAAAGCGTACGATTCTCGCTTGATGAAGCGCCTGCTCATTTACCTGAAGCCATACAGGAAGTACGTAATCCTTGCGGCGATCCTGCTTCTTGTTGGGTCAGCACTGCAGTTGCTCGGACCGGTTCTTATCAAGTATGCAATCGACAACTACATCGCTACGAAAGATGTCCAGGGTCTTGGCAAAATCTGCGCTGGCTATTTTGTGCTGCTTGTCCTGAGCTTCCTGTTAACATGGGCTCAGATTTATGCCATGGAATGGGTCGGTCAGATGACAGTGTACAACATGCGAATGCAGCTTTTCTCTCATTTGCAAACGCTAAACCTGAAATTCTATGACAGAAATCCTGTCGGGAGAATTCTGACACGAGTAACCAGCGACATAAATGCGCTCAATGATTTGCTCTCCTCCGGCGTGGTCACAATAATCGGCGATGTGGTGGTTCTGGTAGGAATCGTCGGATTTATGCTCGCGATTGACTTCAAACTTGCCCTGGTAACATTGACCGTACTGCCTCTGCTGATTTTTGCGGCCTTTATGTTCCGTGCCAAGGTGCGCGAGACATACCGCGAAGTGCGGCGGTATATAGCACAACTGAACGCATTCATTCAGGAGCACATCTCGGGAATGACTGTGGTGCAGTATTTCGTGCAGGAAGCCAAAGTCCTTCGCAAATTCAAGGATATAAACCACAAGCTAATGAAACAGAACCACAGATCGGTGCTCTACTATGCCGTCTTCTTCCCGCTGGTGAGAGTCTTGAGCGCGGTGTCGCTTGCTCTGATTATCTGGTACGGCGGGGGCGAAGTGATCCAGGGTGCGCTGACATTCGGAACATTGGTCGCGTTTACACAATATGTTGAACGATTCTACCGGCCTATCATGGACCTCTCCGAAAAATACAACATTCTTCAGTCTGCGATGGCCTCTGCCGAACGAGTTTTCAGGTTGCTCGACACCAAGCCTGACTTCACCGATTCGATTTCGCCGGTGGACTGGAATGATTGCGAGGGCTCAGTCAGATTCGAAAACGTTTCGTTCGCGTACAACGATTCCGAATGGGTTCTCAAGGATATCTCATTTGACATTAAGCCGGGTGAAAAAGTCGCCATAGTCGGCGCGACCGGGGCGGGCAAAACTACGATATCAGGACTTCTGATGAGGTTCTACGACAACCAGAAAGGGACGATCCTGCTGGACAACACGGATATTAGAAAATACTCGATGGAGCGTGTCCGCAAGCAGATCGGACTGGTTCTGCAGGATGTATTTCTCTTTTCCGGTGAAATAGAGAAAAATATCAGACTTGGCGACAAAAGCATCACCGATGATAAATTGAAGCAGGCAGCCAGCGACGTGAACCTCGATCGATTCGTGAAGAGCCTGCCGGACGGTTACAAGTTCAAGATTGGCGAACGTGGTGTTTCCCTGTCCGTAGGTCAGAAGCAATTGCTATCATTCGCGCGCGCGCTGGCACACGATCCCAGAATTCTAATCCTCGACGAAGCGACATCGTCAGTCGACACCGAGACAGAAATGCTAATTCAGCAGGCGCTCGACAGACTGATGGAGAATCGTACTTCGATCATAATCGCACACAGGCTATCGACAATCAAGAAAGTCGACAGAATTCTTGTCCTGCACAAGGGCTGCCTGAGGGAGTCGGGCACGCACGCTGAGTTGCTGGAGAATCGCGGCATATACTGGAAATTGTACCAATTGCAATACCAATTGCAAAACGGCATAGTCCCGACGGGCAGAGAAGCATGAACAAGCGCACCACTATCGCCAAAACGATCGCCTATGATGCAGGGCAAGTGCTGCTGCGAGGATTTCGCAAGACTCTCACAATCCAACACAAGGGCGCGGTCGACCTGGTCACCAACATGGATCTGAAGTCAGAGAAGATGATCCACACGGCGATCAGGAAGCACTTCCCTGATGATTCGATCCTCGCAGAAGAGAGTGGTTCCGAGGAAACCGGCTCTCGATATAGGTGGATTGTCGATCCTCTTGACGGCACTACGAATTACGCCCACGGTTATCCAGTCTGGTGTGTGTCTATCGCAATTGAGTTGGATCGAGAGATTGTCGGTGGCGTGATTTACAATCCGAATCTCGATGAGATGTTCTACGCGCAACGTGGGAGAGGAGCGTTCAGAAATCAACGGCGCATTCATGTAAGCATGCAGTCGAAGCTCGCAGATTCGCTGCTTGCAACCGGCTTCCCGTATGACATCGGGACGTCCAAAGTCGACAACCTGAAGCATTTCGGCCGGTTGTACAAGCTGTCGCGCGGCGTGCGGCGTGGCGGGTCGGCTGCGATGGATATCGCCTACACAGCGGCGGGGATATTCGATGGATTCTGGGAATTGAAGCTCTCTCCCTGGGATACAGCCGCGGGGAAGATCATCGCTGAGGAAGCTGGCGCAAAGATCACCGATTTCGCAGGCAATGCGTACGATATTTTCGAGAAAGAAATCGTCTGTGCGAACAGGAAGTTGCTGAAGCAGATACTCAGAATCCTGCAATTGTAGATTGGATAGACTCTCGCTTGGTCTTGAATCTTGCGAGAATCTCAGTGACCTGTTCGAATCTAAAGGGCTTAGCCAGAAATGCGTCGGCAGCGGCAGCAATCTCCGACTTCTCTCTTTTATTCGGTGAAAATCCGGTATAGATAACAACATTAGTAGTCGGAGAGAATTCTTTGATGCAGTGAGCAAGTTCAATTCCGCTCATACCAGGCATGATGAAGTCTGTCAGAACAATGCTGACATGGCCGTCGCGAAGTTTGAGAAGAGCTTCGGTTCCGCTAGCCGCAGTGCTGACATCGTAACCCTGCTCCCGGAGGTGAGACTGCAAGAGCTCACGTGATTCCTCGTCGTCGTCAATGACCATGACCGCCGAACTCTCGGGACTCAAATGCCCAAGAAGCTCCTGAATCATTTTTTCGATTACAGCAATCCTGAACGGCTTATCCAGGAACCCATCGGCGCCGGCGCTGAAGGCACGCGAGACGATGCCTTTCATGTTGACGCCGGTAATTAGAATGACGGGTGTAGTGGGAGATATCCTCTTTATTCGTCTCATCGCCTCAATTCCATCGATACCGGGCAGATTGATGTCCGCCACGATTATATCGACGTCGGTTGAGCCAACCATCTCAACAGCAGTCTCTCCGGAGTCGACCGAAAGCGTTTCATACCCGATCGATTCGAGAGTGTCGGAAAGGAGTGATGTCAACAAAGGGTCGTCGTCGACCACGAGAATCCTGGTTCTTCTGCCCATAATAAATTTCCTACCCCCTCAGTATTTTCCTCCCCCTTTATTCCTATCCCCTTAGTATTGTTTCGAACAAAAGCGCAGAATCTTTAGCCCTCACGAATGAGTCGCAGAACTTCCGGCAGCTTTCTGCCCAGAAGATCATGGGAGTTGGCCTCCATGTTCAGGCGCAGCAGTGGCTCCGTATTGGAGGGACGAACGTTGAACCACCAATCGCCGTAATCGATTGTGATCCCATCAAGGGTATCGCATTTGCCGTCCGAATAGCGCTCCTGCAGCAATTTGAGGCGGGATGGTATGTCCTTGACCGTCGAATTGACCTCGCCAGATCGGAAATATGGGTCAATATCTGAGACGATAGCAGAAAGCGGCTTATTTTCGACTGAGATGAGTTCCAGACAAACCAGAAGCGCTATTAGCCCGGAGTCGGCAAACCAGTTATTTCTGAAGTAGAAATGTCCCGAATGCTCACCACCAAAGAGCGCATTGTGCTCTTTCATCAGCGGTTTAATCAGTGCATGGCCGACCCGTGTTCTGATAGCCGTTCCGCCGAATCGTGTGATAGTCTCAGGGACGGTCTTCGAACAAATGAGGTTATACAGAATTGTCGCACCCGGCTCCTTTTCAAGAAGGCTCTTCGACACCATCGCTGTCACAATGTCACCACCGAGCGGTTTTGCGTGCTCGTCGACAAGGAATACTCTGTCAGCATCTCCGTCGAACGCGGCTCCAAGATCTGCGCCGACTTCTTTCACTTTCCGCTGCAAATCGACAATATTCTCCGGTTCAATCGGGGAAGCAAGGTGATTCGGAAATGTACCGTCCAACTCAAAATAAAGCGGAGTGACATCACACGGCAGCTTCGCAAATACAGGCGGTAACGTCTTGCCGGCCATACCGTTACCGGCATCAATCACAATCTTCAGCGGCTTGACATGCTCTTTCTTGACGAACGACAAAACATGCTCTCTGTACGCTTCCGAGTAGTCCCTCTTGACTATCCTGCCACCACCAGCCGCAGCCCCCAGATCGCCCTTTATCATGTCTCTTATATCGCGCAGGCCCTCGTCGCCAGAAAGGGGCACCGCTTGCGATTTGCACACCTTGAAGCCATTGTATTCGGGCGGGTTGTGCGACGCTGTTATCATCACACCACAATCATGGCCAAACTTGCCCACGGCGAAGTATAAGCCATCTGTTGATGTATGGCCGATATCAGTGACATCGCAGCCCTCGTCAACAATGCCCTTGATCATTGCAGCCGCCAATTGCGGCGATGATACCCGCATATCGCGGCCGACAACAGCGTCCTTGCAGCTCAAATACCGAGCCAGCCCGCGCCCAAATCGATATGCTATATCTTCGTTTAGATCCTTGCCGTATATACCTCTCACATCGTATGCTTTGAAGATCGAGTCAGAAATAGTAGTCATGTCACTCTCCGGGTTTGCTCTGCTAATGCACAAATATACTGCCCCTGCCTGCTCGTTCAAGGTTTAAATGCTTGCAGTAGCCGGTTTAGTTTGATATTTTCGGTTTTGAAAATGGCAAGACTCATAATCAACAACTTATGCAAATCCTTTGATGGTCAGCAGATAATCGAAGACTTCAGTCTGAACGTCTCAGACGGCGAATTCCTGGTTCTGCTCGGTCCATCGGGATGCGGAAAATCGACGTTGCTGCGGATGATAGCCGGACTCGAGTCTGCCGACAGCGGTGAAATTATCGTCGGAGGGCACAACATCACACATCTCCCCCCTCGCAACCGGGATATTGCGATGGTGTTTCAGAATTACGCCCTCTACCCTCACATGACAATATACGACAACATTGCTTTCCCACTGAAAATGCGCAAAGTCCCGAAAGATGAGATCGACCGTCAGGTAAAGAGTACCGCCGAGCTGCTCGGTCTGTCCGAAATGCTCTATCGAAAACCAGGAACGCTTTCCGGTGGTCAGCGGCAGCGCGTGGCAGTCGGGCGGGCGATTGTCCGAAATCCGAAGCTCTTTCTCTTTGACGAACCTCTCTCCAATCTCGATGCCAAACTACGTGTATCGATGCGTACCGAGATACTGAGGTTGATGCACCGATTGAGTGCAACGGTTGTGTATGTTACCCATGATCAGGAGGAAGCTTTGACGATGGGTGACAGAATCGCTGTCCTATACGAAAGCGTCGTGCAGCAGGTCGGAACACCACAGCAGATATATGAGCGACCTGCCAATACGTATGTGGCACGATTTGTCGGCTCACCGCGCATGAATATTCTGAATGTGCAAGCCACCGAGCATGGGAAGTTGACACTGACAGATGGGACTTTCGTTGCAGCACTACCTCGAATGCAGAGAGCGCGCGCTCCAAAGCTCTCTCTCGGCTTCAGAGCAGAAATGTGTGACTTGGTGCAGGATTCAGGAATACCGGTAACTGTAGCTTCGACAGAATATGTCGGCAGTGACCGTTACCTGCACGGCAAATTCGACAGCGAAGATGTGATTGTACGCATCGATCCGGCTATGACACTCGCGGCTGACTCGGTTGTCAGAATCCAGCCTCGAACAGATGCGCTTGTTCTCTTTGACTCCGATGGCAATCGCATTGACCTCTTGATATCTGCTCCGTGACTGCGCAGCAGGCTAAAGCGCCACCCATCCTTCATCGACACCGGCGACATACTCTTCTTCAAAGAGATCAAATTGTGCATGACCGATACTATCGATTCGCTTCGGGCAAAGGCGCTGCCGGTAAGCGTCGAAGCTGTCACGGAGGGCATCTCCGGACTGGTCGACGGCAGATTGCGGGCAGTCAGCCAAAGCCCTCAGGATGGAAAACAGTACTATGTCATGCATGAGAGATTAAAGAGAGTGGCAGAAAAGAATATCGCAACAATGGTCGAATCCCCGGTCACTCAGTCCTCATAGTACATTTATTTGGCCTATCCCACTTGACAGATCGGCGAATTTGTACATCTTTACTACTCAGAATGTACATTTGGATTTAATGGAGAGGCTGGGTTACATGATGAGTCGTACAAGAATCGGTCAGATCTCTTTCGCAGCAGTTTCAATATGCATGTTGCTTCTTGCCTGCTCCAGTGATGACAATCCTGTTCAGCCACCGTCAACAATAGTTCGCGTTCCGGGAGACCATGCGACTATCCAGGCAGCTATCGACGCGATAGACTCGGCGACGACAGGATGGACAGTGCTGGTGGCAGATGGCGAATATACAGGCGAAGGCAATCGAGACATCAGCTTCAAAGGCAAGCAAATAACGGTTAGGTCAGTGAATGGAGCTGGATCGACAATCATCAATTGCGAAGCGGACAGCGCCAACCCGCACCGTGCATTCATATTCGACGGCGGAGAAGACTCGACGTTCAGACTTGAGGGTTTCACGATCAAAAATGGGTATGCCGATTTGGGTGGAGCGATCTACTGTGCCGCTGCTCCCTTGATTCAAAGTTGTGTCTTCTCTGACAATATGGCATCCCAGACAGGTGGCGCAATCTACATGATCGGCTCCTGGGCAGATGTTGAATCATGTTCATTCGTAGCGAATCAAGCTGACATCAGATTCTCATCATCAGCTGGTGGTGCAGTTTATTGCGCATCATCGATTGTGGCCTTCAAGAACTGCGAATTCAACGGGAACAGTGCTACACAAGGAGGCGCTCTGGTCTCTGTAATGGCAACCGTGACTCTTGACAATTGTGATTTCGCCGACAACTCGGCCAGTTCGATAGGGGGTGCAATCACGGGCTCCGATTTCGATCTGGATATGTCAGATTGCAATTTTGCTGGAAACACCGCATCCAAAGGCGGCGGCGCATTATTCTACGGATGTCGGGTTACTGCTTCTTCGACCGGATTCGTTAATAACAGTGCATCCATAAACGGAGGTGCGATCAGCAGCGATCGAGATCAAGTTCTCGACATTTCATTCTGCCATTTCGATGGAAACAACTCTCCACGCGGCGGCGCTATTGACCTGACCGGAACTGACCCCAGCATCAGCAAGTCAACATTCACTGGCAATGAAGCGACACATGGATCGGCCCTCTTCTGCCTCTCGTCAAGCAAACCGACTCTCGAGTACTGCATCATCGCGTTCGGGAATGGAATTCCGGTGGTTGCCAATGATCTCACAAGACCAGAAGTTGTCTGCTGTGACGTGTATGGGAATATTGGCGGTGACTATGCCGGCAGCCTGATCGGTCAGGAAACCCTCAACGGCAATTTTTCGCTCGACCCGCTTTTCTGCGACCCTGACGAGCACAATTTCAGGCTTGAATTTGAATCTCCATGCACAGAGGCAAACAGCGGTTGCGGAATACATGTCGGGGCATTCGATGCCGGATGCGTTCAGATAGCAGACGACGAGTGAGTCGGATTCTGCCGACCGACCTACAGCTCGCTTACTTGCCAGTTTTCGTCCAGCCAGACACCGGCGATCCTCACCGGCAGATTCCAAGACTTCACGACCCGGATCGATTCGACGAGTTGCTCTTCGTGGGCAACTTTCGATACAGGATTACCCGCGCAATCGTGGTGCGCAACAATTATGACGATCTCAGAGCCATGCTTCTCGACTGAAATCTCGACCCGTTTCTTGATAGACGCGATTGTCGCAGCATCACCCGCCGATATCTTACCTTCGGGTCCCGGTTCCGTGACCATATCGACGTAATCAAGTCCGAAGTTCTCTTTCATCCATTCAATGACTGGTATTTGCACCCGTCCGTCCATGCAGTTTATTGCTGTCCCAAACTTGCCATCAGCCATCTCAATCACTCCCGGTATGTTCTGGTTCTCTGATATCCGCCTGCCTTATCCAGATATGATGGAATTTAGAAATCCCGTCTCTTAGATGCAAGAGATATATGCTTGCGAGGACTCGATCAGAGAATGATAACCAGCTTGCCGATCTGATTCCCCAGATCAGACTCTACTACAAAGATGTATATTCCGCTTGTTACAAGTTCGTTATTGGTCGACCTCAGATTCCACATCAGCTTGGCGTCAGCCTGCGTGTATATCCCCGGATGGGTAAGAATGCGCACGAGATCGCCGTCGAGCGTGTAAATCCTGATCGTGCAACTCGGAGGGAGATTCAAGAAGTGCATTCTTCGTTCGTGATCGACAAAACCCGACTTCCGAGGGTCCTCATATTCGGCTGCCAGATATCTGCCGTCTCCGTAGTATGGATTCGGATAGACTGTCACCTGCAATTTCCGGTCGAGAACGACTGCCGCTTCGTTGATCGGCCAGGCCTCCACAGTATTAGCGAGCGGCGATGTTTCAAGCGGATCAATCTCAAAGAACGCATCGCCAAAATCAAATGCTGTGACCGAAAAATACCACGGTACCGACGGCAAGAGGTTATCCAATACGCACTCGTATTCATAGTACTTGTGAAAATAAGCTGAATCGCCGGTCTGCGGATCGATGTCCCTGAGCCAGTTGTAACTTGTCAGAGTATCCTCAATGTCATTTTCAGATGTCACCAATCCCGAATTCATATCATCTATGAACCGCTTTGAGAAACCGACATTCTCGATCGTACTTCTACCATCGTCCCAACCAGGTATCGACCGGTTCCAATCGACGGGATCGAAGCAGTATGTGTTTGAATCATCAGCGAGTCCCGAGCCTCCGGGATTTTGCGGATAATCCAGAGGATCGAAATCGTCGCCATAGATTTGCTTCAGTATGCCAAGCGAAAGAGGATTCTCCCTGCGCTGCCATCTCTCCGATTCATCGTCCCATTCAAGACGGTGATAATCCTCCAGATCATGTGACACTGTCAGCGCGAGCTTGTCGATTGTGTTCAGCCTGCCCATGTAAACGCGATAGCCTTCAAAATCGCGCACTCGTGTGAACGGATCAATTGACGTCTCAGTGATCAAGCCGTTCCATCGCAGACGAACTGTCTCCTGACTTGTTGAAACTCACAATGCGGGTGGCGGAGGAGCTGTCGCAGCCTTGAAATCGGGCGCGCCATCACCGGCATAGTAGAAGGTATCGATCACCACTTCCCCTGTCGGAAGCGTATCTTCGATTTCCCAGAACGGTCCCGCATCGCCGTCTCCATCCGTGTCAACTCCGGGGTTATCATAAACCCAGCTTGCCCAGACGGCATTCTCAGCGACATCGCTGAAATCAAGAGTAGAATAGAACATCTCCGGATTATACTGCTGCAGCATGTAGGTATCGAAGTTTCTGTGGTCACGATGAAATTCTTCACCTGCAACGTACGCAATCGTGAACGGGAGGGACTTCCCGGATTGAAGATCGAACGGCCCCATTGACAGCACAAAACGGGTGTCGCCCCCGCGTGCGATGATCTCCGAGATGGCAGAGTTGGGTGGGAGCCAACCTTCATCGGCAAATGACCGACCCGAAAACATCTGGTCATAATCGTGCTCGCCGTTGTTCATCAGATAGTACTTGGTCGGATCTCCTTCGGGCGTCCCCTGTCCGCCTGTTCCGAAATTGCGTCTGTTGCTCTCCATCATCGGTCCCCAGTCGAATTGTGAGGCCGAGTTGGAAATCCACCAGTTGAACGATACCCGCAAATCCTCGACTGGTGCGCGCATCACCCGGACGCCGGTCGCGCTCCGGACGCTCGCGAAATCATATTCGCCGCCGCTACCCGGATCGCCGTTGTCATCCGCAATGTAGGCGAGAGCAATCGTATCGAGATACCCGTGCCCCGCACGAGAGGGATACGTTTCTCTGAAACCACAAAGATCGTCAAGATGACAAAATGCGTAACGCGACAGATGCCCCGCTTCGGCGTCGACATAGATGCCGAGATAAACATCCTCCAGATCAGAGCTGCCCACATTCTCGATGCTATAGTCTATCAGCACGAAATCTCCGGCATAGTTCGCACTCCAACTGTAGCTCTTCTGAGTGATCCTTAGATTTAATGGATTGTGCCCGGCTTTGTTCCAGTCATTGCCGGTCCACTGTGGATCATCGAGCGTGTCGGTGTAGACAGCAGTGAAATCGAGATCGGATTTGGCATCTTCATCGTAATTTGGATCGGACGGTCTGTTTGATGTTTTGACCAAACCGCAAACATCTTCGGCGCACGGCCACATCTCGAAATTGCTGTGCCAGCCGTCGTGCGCGACAGATACAAGAGTATCGATTCCCGATCTCGCTCCTATCCAAAGGCCGCCGATCCAGAGGTAATTCTGATCCGTGCCGCCCGGTAATTCGCAAGATGGTGCAGCCTTGTTGGTTTCGCAATCATGATAATATCCGATCATGCTGCCGAAGCATCCGAAGTTCGTGACAGAAAAATACATGTTATTCGCGTTGTGGACGCAAACCTGTTGATTTGGCGGCCTGGTCGCTGTCGACTTGAAGAGTGGGATGCGTTCTGATGCGGAATTGTCATTGGGGTCGTGCAGACTGCGACCGTTCGAGGTTGATACTGAGACTAATATTGCGGTCACTGCGACGAGAATTGTCAGTTTGCTCATGTCGGTGTACCCGGGAAGGTGGCAGACTTCAAGAATGTCGTCCAAGCGCTGTCAGCACATGACAACTAAGTTCCGATCCACCCACATGTCAAACGCAATCTGCACAAGAACAGTCCTGTAGGTCAGAAGCCCTGTGCTTTTGACAATTCATGCGCAGCACGAATTCCGAGATGTCAAAACCACGCTCGTCGCCGGGCGCCTCGCTCAGGGGTTTTGATCTACATCTCTGCCTATCTCCCCACCTCTCTGTACCTGAAACAACTCATCGCGTGGTCGTTTACCATGCCTGCAGCCTGCACGAATGCATAGCAGATGGTCGAACCGACAAACTTGAACCCGCGCTTCTTGAGGTCCATACTCATTGCATCCGACTCTGCGGATGTTGGCGGCACTTCGCTGTTGGTTGTCCATTTATTCTTGATAGTCTTGCCGCCGGTGAAACTCCAGATATATTTGTCGAACGATCCGAATTCCTTTTGGATATCGAGAAAAGCCTTTGCGTTAGTTATCGACGCATTGATCTTAGCCTTATTGCGGATTATCCCGGCATCATTTCGGAGTTTCTCTACTTTCTTTGCAGTGTATTTCGCGATCTTGTTGCAATCGAAATTGTCGAACGCTTTGCGGAAATTCTCGCGCTTTCGCAGGACAATCTGCCACGAGAGTCCAGCCTGGAACGCATCGAGCACGAGAAATTCGAACAGCTTGCGGTCGTCATGCACCGGAACTCCCCATTCAGTGTCATGATACTCGAGCATCAACTCATCCGCCCCCGGCCACTCACAACGTTTCTTCATTGTCTGATCCCGTTTGTGTTTATGAGACAAAGTAGTTATCTGAATCATCACTTCCGCGTTCCATACCAAATCTGACGCGGGACCGATGGTGTGAATGGGCTGCCATCATAGTCGCCGAGAACGCCGAGCGCGGTCAGGCCGGCTCGTTTGACAAGGCTGCCAAAATGCTCCGGAGGATAGAGCCGCACTCGCTCCTCGAAACAGCGTTTCCCGCTTGAGTCATTAATCTCGATCTTCTTGACTACCTGGCTGCCGGTTATTCGCCGTTTCTCGATAACTTCCGCCGGCCCATTCGGACCGTCTAATTCTCTGCGGGATTTTGGCACAAGAGTCTTCGCAAGATGCGCCGGGTTCGGAATATCAATCCACCACCAGCCGGTCTTGCGGAGTACGTCCCGGATCGTCTTCAGAACAAGTGCATCTTCTCTCACGGTCTCGAAATATCCAAACGATGTGAACCACATGGTGACACCGTCAAACCGCTCAGAGAAGGGCAGATATCGCATATCAGCGCGCACCAGTTCAGCCGCGCGGCCGACCTCATCGAAACGACGGTGTGCCTCTTTGAGCAAGGTATCCGAAAGATCGACACCGGTCACTTTCGCACCATTATCGGAGAATGCCAGCATGTGACGCCCTGCTCCACAGGCAAGATCGAGAACATGTTGGCCCGATTCAAATGGCAGATGCCGGATGGCAGAGGCTACTTCCTTCTCGGCATCCTCTTCGGAACGGTGAGAGTAGATCCAGAGATAATCGTCTGCAAACGCTCGCCTGTACCACTCTATCGATTCGGATCGGGGCATGCTCTTCTCATAAGGGCTTGTTGAAGAACCCGTGCAATCGTCATCATTGCGAGCGTAGCGTGGCAATCTCTACGTCTCATTATAGCATTGAGTGACATAGAGATCGCCACGTCGCTTCGCTCCTCGCGATGACATCTTTCGCCAATCCTGGCACTTTTTCAACACACCCATAAGCTGGTGTTACGGTTTCTGTTCAGTCAATGCTTCGGGAAGTTGCTCCACGAATGCTCTTATTTCATCACGTACGCGCCGGTAATGACCGAGAGCCTCTTCCTCGGATGATGTACTCTTCGCAAGTCGCGGCGGATCATCAAACCCTTTGTGAACGACCTTCGATTCGCCGGGAAACACGGGACAATTCTCGCCTGCATCATCACAGACTGTGATTACATAGTCGAATGGGATGTGCAGGACCTCGTCCAGCCGCTTTGATCGGTGACCGGAGATATCAACACCAGCCTCTTTCATGACACGGACCGCATTCGGATTGAGGCCGTGGGTTTCGATGCCGGCCGAGTACGCATCTATCAATTCGCCTTTGAGGCTTTTCGCCCACCCCTCGGCCATCTGACTTCTGCAAGAATTTCCTGCACAGAGAAACAGTATCTTCAACGCCGACATATGACCTTTCCCGCCAAAGACTTTCACGCTTTATACCAATATACAGCCCAAACGGCAAGGAATTCCACAAACGCGGAAAAAGTTTCCATTGGGAGGCAGTACTCGCACACCTAACATATTGTCTATCAGGATATTAGAAATGACTACTACTGGCATGCGGTTTGCGAAGTGATTCCCCGGAGGTATTATACATGGTAACACGAGCCAGATATGTTAGATCGGGAGAATCGAGAGATTCGTCACTTGTCAACGAGGTGATCGCCACCCTTCGAGCTCGAAGGAAGTTGATATACATCTTCATGGCGGCAGTCTTCGCACTCTCAACCGTCGTGCTGATATTGACACCGAACAAGTATGAAGCATCAGCGAGAATCATGCCTGCCATGGCGAGTCAGACGGGAGCCGCAGGTGCGTTTGCGCAGTCAATGGGTCAGGGATCGCAATCCCTATCGAGTCTCATGCTCTCCAAGGTTGGAAGCATGGCTACAATCATTGTTGAACTCTTGAAAGGCAGAACTGTGCTGGACAGCGTCCTGCTGCACAGATACACGGACGTTGGGGGAGGCCGGGAAGGCGATCTGTTCGAGCTATGGGACGTTGAGAACACCGACCTCGCACGGATGAAGCTGTTGTCGAAAGCATCATTCTCCGGCGATTCGAAGACAGGCATCGTAACGATTTCCGTCGAGACAGACTATCCGAACCTGAGCGCACAGGTATGCAATGAATTTGTCAGTCAACTTGACAAGTACAAGCGTTCTCTCGATGCGACTATGGCTGATGAAATGAGCCGCTACCTTGCTGAGCAAGTTATGCTGCAAAATAAGGCTGTGGAGGAGGCCGAAAGCAAGCAGGAGAATTTCTTCACTGCCAACAGGAACTATCTGCGGGCCGATGATCCTAAGCTTAGGCTGGAGGTTGAAAGACATGAAAGAAATGTCATGTTCCAGCGGCAGGTGCTTGCAAACCTCATGGAACTAAAAGTCCGAAGCGACATGGAGAGGGAGAAGGAAGTCCCGCGAATCTCAGTGCTTGAATTGGCCGCACCGCCAGTCCTGAAATCGGGTCCGCAAAGAGTGAAATCGATTCTGATGATGACGATGTTCGGATTCGTGTTCGCTGTCGGGCTTGTCGCGCTCAAACTGTCGTACGACACACATTTCTCGCAGGCGACGAAATCGGTGTTGGCAGATTCCTATCATTCGGTCGGGCAGGATTTGCGAGTCATCACCAGGAGAATCAAGTCTCCCCTGCATACCGTGCGAGAACCGGAGGCATAGCTGATGATTCCGGCAATGCTGGTGGCTCTACTGCCTCTCGGGCTCGTACTTACAATAGTCGTCGCCACCAGGACCACGTTTGATAATCTGAAGATATTCGCCGTTTTAATGCCTCTACAGGCCTTTGCCACCTTAGAGGCCGGTTTTTCGATTCCCCCAATTTATGTTTTCCTGGTATTGATATTGATAGGTGTTGCGATGAAAGGGGAACCCATTCTAACCGATTCTCCGGGGAGCAAGCCTTTGATGTGGTTCCTTGCGATCGCAGTGTTGTCGACTATTGCTGCCGCCATCTGGATAAAGCTACCCGCAGTACAGTTTGACAACTGGATGAGATTCAGGGCGAGCTCGGCACGGAGCCCACTGCAGCTTGCGTTGACACTCTTCCACTTCCTGCCGTTTTTCCTAATCGTTGCAAGTGCTAAAACAGAGGACTCGGCCAATTCGCTCCTCAAGATACATCTCGGTGTCGGTGCCGTCATGATTTGCCTCGGGCTGTACCAGATTGCCGCGTTTGCACTGGACCTCCCATTCAAGGACTATACCTGGTCAATCAACGCTGTCACTCAATCTTCGATAATAGACTATGGCAAGGTGCATGCATACGGCGCAGGAGTCACCGATTTCGCGGCCAGAACAACTTTTGTCGAAACGCGCGATTTCGCCGACTACCTTCTGTCTGTCGTTCCTCTGGCAGCCGCCTTGTGGATATCCGGTTCCAAACAGATCAAGGAGCGGTTCGGTTTCCTGGCGTCGCCGCTCGTAGCTGCGCTTGGTGCAATTACCATATTCCTGACCATGTCGCGGTCGGCATGGGTTATACTCGTGATATCGCTGCTTGTACTGGCATTCTGGCTCGCACCTCGCTCGCTGCTCAAGCAAATACCGATCACATTTGTTCTCATAGCCGTTGCAGTCGTACTACTGGTCAAAGCAGGCTTTTTCAACGAATCGGGGATTTCATTCTTCTCGATCATTGCTGAACGACTAAGCATAGAAGGTATCATAACAGACCCGAGAGTTCTCTATCTGGTCGTGGCCTGGGATGTTTTTCTAACAAGCCCGGTTCTCGGTGTCGGCGCGGGGAATTTCTCGATTATCGGTGCGGATATGCTCGGATTCGACGTGCTTGCGAGCGCTCACGGTATCCCCTGGCAGGCGCTCTGCGAATTCGGATTCCTTGGATTCTGCGCGCTGATGGTGGTCTTCTTCAGCATCATGCGATCGCTCTCACGATCAATCAAAAGAAGCAAGATTCCCAATCAGCGGGCTATTTTGGTTGGGCTGTTCGCGTCGTTGCTGGCGCTCTTCCTCAATAGCTTTACCGGCCATGATCGGCCACCGTTCTACCTAATCTTCATAATGGGACTGTCAGCAACTTACGCCTCTCTTGCCCGTAAGTCTGCATCCGCAGTTGAAGCGGAATCCTGATTACATTTGAAGCTGGAGCCGGCATCATCGGTCTGGGGTCAGATTTACGAATCAATGAGTGTAGACGAATTCTACGAATGGCCCTTGATAGTACGGGGGATAGAAGGCCTCTCGTGAGTGAAATTCAAGTCTGCGGACAGCCGTCTCAGGATATTCATCATCCCGAAATGCAAACCGAAGTCCATACGGTGTCTCTTCCGGATGCGCGTATATCTCCATCACGTCCATGGCAAGAATTCCTTTTTCGGTTGATTTGACAACCGAGAAGGAATCAGCATCCACACGAGGTGCTGTATTCCCGGTAACTAAATCTTCGCTCCACTCCTGAAGAATCCGTCGCACCATTATAGTCTGAGGCACCCAATTCGCATCAGCGGAGATGTCGGAATGATGGGTTTCCTTGAAAACCAGTGTCGCTGATTCCAGATCAGCCAGATCCACCACACTTGGCAGTCGCGGGAGAACAACCAGTAATCGGCGATTGACGGTAGAATCGATATCCTGCCAGTGAAACATCGCAATCTCTGCCTGCGATCCGAAATTCATCGAGTTGTTCTCAGGGTATTTTGAATTCACCTCAACATAAGCATCTCTGGCTATGGGAATCGAATCGTGTACAGTTCGCACGAGCACTATGTTGAATTCATTGTCCGAACCTGCGATATAGATCGTCGCACTGAAATCATGATACCCGGCCTGCGTTTTGGAGCATGTCACTAACTGCTCGCCAACCGGAACATTTGGTATCATAAAGAAACCATCTGGATTCGTGAAAGTAGAATCGTTACTCACAACGATCTTGGCACTGCCGACGGAACCATAAGCGGGATGCGTGACATATCCGCGGAGATCACCCACATCAATGTCGATCCGCAGGCTGATATCGAGCCAGCCGGTATCGGAGACGCTAATCTCCTCTGAGTAATCTCTGTACTCGTCACGGGTAACCATTAGAGTGTAAGTTCCGTGCGGTATACTATCGATAAAGTATTTGCCACTACTCAGCGTAGTGTCTGTTCGACCGGCAACCTCAACTACTGCATCGGACAGCGGAACCGGTGTACCGTGAAGAAACACAAAGCCGGTGATTGCACCGTAACGCACAGGTTCCGGCGCAGGACCGGATTCATTGCTGCTGCATCCAGCGACTAGAAAAACCAACAGGCTGATTGCACATCTGATTCTCAATTCAATGCCACTCAACACCGACACTCCATTTATAGCATATTCCCCTGTCATTCTAATTAACGAATCCTGACAGCATTCGTTCAACGAAAATTGAACGATCTCAAACTAATTAAGACTTGTTCCGGCCACAAATCAAGAGCAAATGTGGCGGCTGGCGTATGATCCGCCGAGTTCGTCACCTTGCCTATTGCTATCCTGCCTGCAAACGAGTACATTTATCCAATTCTATGAAGAGTTTATTTGTTGAAGCTCATATTTCAGTCGCTCACTGCAAGCGCAGATGCATACTAAAGACAACGGAGGATTTATGCGTAGGTTTCTCATTCCGATATCCGTAATCATCCTGCTCATGGCCGGTCAGGCCTTTTCCGAGGAAGCAAGATTGCTTCGCTTTCCTGATGTTCACGGTGATAGAGTCGCTTTCATGCACGCAGGAGATATCTATCTGGCTCCCCGAGCAGGCGGACATGCGACCCGTCTGACCAGCCACGAAGGTCTGGAGCTATTTCCGAAATTCTCTCCCGATGGAAGCAAAATTGCTTTCACGGGGCAATACGATGGCGATATGTCCGTGTATGTCATGCCAATCGACGGCGGCGAACCGACAAGGCTGACATTCCACCCCGGCATTCAACGAACCAGCGAGCGTTTCGGCCCGGAGAATATCGTGCTGGGATGGCATCCAGATGGCGACCGCGTACTGTTCCGATCACGCAAGGAGCCCTCTGACTGGTGGGATGGTCGCGCATATCTCGTTTATCTCAACGGCGGCATGCCTGAAGCACTTCCGATGAGAGCAGCCGGATTCACAAGCTTCTCGCCGGATGCGCACAAAGTCGCCTACTGCCCGACATTCAGAGATTTCCGTACTTGGAAGCGCTACATGGGCGGCATGGCACAGGATGTTTGGATATTTGATCTCGACGCGATGACTTCTCAGAAGATCACTGACTGGGACGGTACCGACAACATGCCAATGTGGTATCAGGGCAAGATATATTTCAACAGCGACCGCACGGGCAAGCTGAATCTGTATTGCTATGATACGGAGACTGCGGAGACAAGACAGGTGACGCAGTTTGCCGAATTCGATGTCCGCTGGCCGAGTCTTGGTCCGGATGGGATAGCCTTCGAAAACGCAGGTTACCTGTATGTGCTCGATCTGCCCTCCGAGAAGCTGAACAAGCTTGAGATCACGATAACAACGGATCAGCCGTCTATGCGGACCGAGTTTGTAGGTGTATCTGACAAAGTCGGAGATTTTCACATTTCGCCCGACGGCAACCGCGCTGTGTTTTCGGCCAGAGGTGAGATTATCACTGTCCCCAAAAAGGAAGGCAACACAAGGAACCTGACCAACAGCTCCGGCGCAAATGACAGGGACCCTAAATGGTCGCCAGACGGTAAGTGGATCTGCTATACCTCGGATGAGTCCGGTGAAGAGGAACTGTACTTGATTTCGCAGGATGGCAAATTGAAAACAAGAGTCACAACTGACGGCCGCTGCCACAAGTATGAATCAGCATGGTCGCCCGACAGCAGGAAGATCGTGTTCTCTGACAAGAATCTCGCCTTGTATTATGTTGATGTCGAGACAAGAACGTTGACTCAGATTGACAAGTCCGACCGCAACGAAATCCGCTCGTACTCATGGTCCCCCGACAGCAAGTATCTTGCATACGACAAGCGACTCGAAAACAGGATATCCGCTTTGTTCGTGTATTCATTCGAAGATCATCAGATACATCAGATAACACCCGGCACATCCAACGACTTCTCGCCTGCTTTTGATCCGGATGGAAAGTACCTCTACTTCTTATCTGAGAGGAATTTCAATCCGCTTCTCGGATCGTATGAATTTGAATACGTAAACACCGCTATTACGGATATCTACCTGATACTCCTTTCATCTACTGATAAATCTCCCTTTGAACCGGAGAGTGATGAAGTCAATGTGGGAGCTGCAAAGGATAAGGACACGACATCTGCAAAAGAGAAGAACGCAGAATCGGTCAAGGTGAAAATTGATTTTGATGGCATTTATCATCGACAGGTCCAATTCGATCTTCCGTCTGGAAACTATGACGCGCTGGATGCCATATCGGGAGCAGTGTTCTACACTTCAGAACCATTCTATGGACTCGACGGCAAGATTGGTGAAGAAGAGCCGGTACTCCACAAGTACGATATAAAAGAGAAGAAAGATTACCGCTTTGCGGAGGGGCTCTCCGGTTATACGTTCACATACGATGGCAAGCAGATGCTTGTCAGGAAGGGTTCCGACTATCACATCGTCACAACATCGGGAGAGAAGATTGACATCGAAAAGAATAAACTCGATCTGTCGAAGATGGAAATGCGTCTTGATCGGCAGGCAGAATACAGGCAGATGTTTGACAATGTCTGGCGGATGGAGCGGGACTTCTTCTATGATGCGGCTATGCACGGCGTCGATTGGCAAGCCGTCGGCGAGAGGTACAGGACTCTTCTTCCGTATGTTGCTCACAGATTCGATCTGACCTACCTGCTCGGCGAAATGGTCGGTGAGCTCTCATGCTCGCACACATATATCGGCGGCGGCGATATGCCGAAGATAGAACAAAGCCAGACAGGACTGCTTGGAGTCGAGTTCGCAGTCGACAAAGCAAGCAATCGAATCAAGATTGCGCGCATACTCCCCGGCGAGAACTGGGACAAGAAGCTGAGATCGCCTCTGCGCGATCCGGGAGTAGATGTCGCCGATGGGAACTATCTTCTGGCCATCGATGGACACGAGATAACCGCAGACGACAATCCCTACGCATTCACTGTCAACTGCGTCGATCGGACTATCACATTGACGGTCAACTCCAAACCGGAAATGAAGGGTGCAAGGAATGTGACTGTCAGACCTATTGAATCTGAAGAGGCGCTCAGATACTACACTGTGGTCGAAGACACTCGCAAATATATCGATTCGGTGTCGAACGGCAAGATCGGATACATTCATATCCCGGACATGGACAGTTATGGATTGATTCGATTCGCCAAGATGTTCTATTATCAACTACGCAAGCCGGGACTGATAATCGATGTCAGATACAATGGTGGTGGATTTGTGTCGGGGCTGATTCTCGAACGTTTGCGGCGCGTGGTGAAGGCGATGGGCAGTTCTCGCAACTTCGCGGTGGGACCGATGCCTGGTGATGGTGTCAACGGGCACATGATTACACTGATGAATCAATTCTCCTGTTCCGATGGCGACTACTTCCCGTACTTCTTCCGCGAGTACCATCTTGGCCCCCTTCTTGGGAAACGATCCTGGGGTGGTGTGATCGGCATTCGAGGCTACAGGCCATTGATCGACGGAGGGTATTACACCGCGCCGGAATTCGGAATCTATGGCCTCGGCGGTCAATGGATAATGGAGAACGTCGGTGTTGTGCCCGACATCGAAGTGGACAATCTTCCCGATAGACTTGCGCAGGGATATGACGATCAGCTTGACAAAGCGATAGAATATCTGTTGGATAAGATAAAGACGGAACCGAGAACGCTTCCGGGCAGGCCTCAGCCACCTAACCCTCGATGATTAGACCCTGAGTGATATTAGAAAAAACCCCGCCGACAAATCGGCGGGGTTCTTGTTTTCGTGTATTGTCCTTTACAGGCAGGCTGCACACGGTACCGGACCGCCTGCGAAGATGTAGGCTATCAAATAGACAGCGTCATCGATATCAATTGCAGCGCTGCAATCAGGATCTCCAGCCTCGAGCGGGTCTGGTGCAGGACCACCGGAAAATATGTAGACAACGATGAATACCGCATCGTCGATATCCACTGACTCGCTGCCATCAGCATCACCGCACACATATGTAGGTGCACTGCTGACGGTCAAATTAACCGGAACCGGCCAGATCGCCTCAGATGGATCTGGGTCATTGGATGTGACCTGAATCTCGGACTGATAATAACCCTCGCCGAGATCGGCTGTCGAGATTGAGACGACAACAGTATCCTCACCTCCGGGCAGGACAATACCGCTGATCGGAGCAATACTGATCCACTGGGCCGGAGCATAGTACTTCACAGCAAGCGCATCATGCAGGTAGTCGGCGTTGAACACTACCGTCATACCATCCAAACCATCCGCGTCCTCGATACCGACACTGCAGCCGAGAATGTCGAATCCACCTTCGATAGTCGAATACTGATACGTTATCATCCCGTTGGATTCCAGAATGATCTCAGCATTTATCACAGCGCCCGCAACGGCTTGATACTCCGGATAGTCAACAAACTGGATTATCAAGCTGTCATTTCTCGTCTCGTAAAGCACCTTCGCCCCAGGATTATTGGCATTCGTCGGGTCGAGATCATCCCAGCACCAAGCGAGTATGTTATTCGGAACCGCAGTCGCGGGCATTGTGGTGTTGGAACGTGTGTTGTAACCTTCAGTCGGCCCAAATCCGATGAAGCCATTAGAGGCGATGTAGAATTCAGAGCAGTCGATACCATAGTAGTTGAATGTGAAGCCTATCGTAAGTGGACCGACATTGTTGTCATCACCGAGTCCGGAAACTTCGGTGCCTGTCGCCTGAATGTCTACCCAGTCAAACACAGGACCGCTCGGCTCATCCGAATCGACCCAGAAGTAACCCCAGGCGTCAGGGCCACCGGCATCAAATACGACATCATGACCGGGTGGTTCATTATCGACTCCCTTGATGTCGGCGTAATTCAAGTATCCTTCCGGATATGACTGTTTCGCAGGTGCCGCAAGCCCGGCAAGTTGCATGCTTTCGAACACCGACGCCTCTTTGCTGACAATCGGGACAATGGCAGCATTATATGTCAATGATCCGAGTCCTGAGTTGGATATTACTATGTCAGCCTTGGTTGAATCACCCTTCTGCAGGGAAAAATCAAGATAATTTGGAGCAACAGCGATCTCCGGCGCATAATCGAGTCTTATGTCATCAACATACCAATCATCGAAATCGATGCCTGAGCCGAAGTTGGATACTCGTATCTGGAAAGCGTTATAAAGAGCATCCTCCGTAAGCGGGACAGAAACAGCTTCGAAGCTCGTCATGTCACCCGCGGCCCCGAGTTGCCTGCTGATCTCGATCCAGTTTCCATATCGATTCCTGTATTCGAATACAAGATCATCGTCCACATCCGGTGATTCACCCGGTCCCCGACGTTGATAATAGTACGACATCACCGCCCCGGTCTGTTCTGACAGATCAATCAATTGTGAAACCAGCGTGTCGACTCCCCCATCCAAATGCAGCGAATATGGTGGTGATGGAGGCGAGTATGCATCGCCGGCTATTTCGCCACCCGCATTGAACATCCAGCGCTCTGTGTCGACGAACGGATCAGGGAATGGCTCATACCACGGGAATGAAGCAGCCGTCCCGGCAGATATCACCTCGAACGTCGCATAGGCAGAAACATCTGGATCTGCAGTCGATGAGGCCTTTATCCACGAACTGCTGCTGACATTGAGCGGCGTACCCGCAGGAATTTCGATTTTCACCAATATGCCAAGCGATTCGGTAGGCTGGATTGTCCCGGTAGAAGTGATCTGCATGCTGTTTGCAGCATCCCAGAAAGAGACATCCCATGCCGAGGCTGAATCAGTCAGATCGTAGTCATCGGCATAAAGACCGCTATTGGTTATACTGATCAGGAACAACGCACTATCTCCGGCAGGACCAAACTGACTCGCCGAATTCGGCGCAATCTGGACTTTGTAATCGGATGGTTTCCCGACAAAGACGTCATCCACAAACCAGTCATCGTATGCTCCGACCGTGCCGGTCGCCGAAAATCTCAGCTTCAATCCCGAATGAAACGCATCGATTGGGAGCGATATTTCGACCATCTCGTATTCGGTCATATCCGCGTCGCCACCTGAGTGAGTCTGAATGGTCGTCCACGAGCTCGACTGATTGAGATACTCAACCACGAGATCATCTCCAGTCTCGGGGCTGTCACCGCCACCGGTACGCTCATAGTAATACCTGAGAATGACGTTAAATTCATTCGACAAATCGATGGCCTGAGACTCGACAAAATCGCTCCCGGAAGGATCGCCGTTGAGTCCCAGGGAATATACGGGAGACGGTTCATCGATGCCGACTTCGCTGACAGAGGCGCCACTGTGCAGCACCCATTTGCCGACATTGATGCTGCTTGTCGGGAAATCATCACTGAACGGTATCGCGAATGGCTGCCCATCCGAGATAGTCGTCACCATCGCCTCTGCTGTCACAGAGGGGTCGCCACCGGATGACACCACGATCGTGGCAACATCCTGATCGCCGTAAAGGCTCGAAGGAACTTCGACAGCAACAGAAAATGTAAAGCTATCGTCAGATGCGACCGATGGCGTCTGCGTAATCTGAACCAATCCCAGTTGATCCCAAAAAGATGTCGACCAGGTCACGCCTGCTGCTGATAGATCGTATACATCTGAGTAGATGCCGTCGTTGGTGATCTGCAGGGTATGCCACACTGTGTCACCCACAGCTCCTGTGCCAGACTGGTTTTCCGGAGCCAGACTCAGGGCGTAATCGATAACCCTGAACGTATACAGGTCCGTAGTGTCTGCCTCACCTCTCGCATTCATGGCGTACAGATAGTAGTTAACGGTTGTGCCGGGTGATTGAGCCGGGATGAATGCATTGTACTCGTTCACGCCGCCCGTCCACTGCAGAGTCTCCTCGTACCAAATCGAAGAGGTTTCATAGCGCAGCAACAGAGAATCGGCAAGAAGCAGCGTGTCGGAAAACACGGTACAAAGCGTCTCATAGCTATTGAGGCTGTCTTTAGTGTCCTCGAGAGGAGTGTGTGTAATGGTGATACCGCCGAGCAGCGAGACGGCGTTGTAGACATTGATCCTGCCCCACCCGAATTGATTATCGAAACCGGTTGGCCCAAGATCCTCCGATGTATTAATCATAATCTGACGAACCGAATCTGGAGTAATCGATGGTCCCAGGCTGAGAATCAGTGCGGCAAACCCCGCTACATGAGGTGTCGCCATTGACGTGCCCGCCAGAGGAGCGTAGTTCTGAGGCAGGCCCAGATCGACATTTAGCTGAACCTGGTAATTCGGAAATGTCGAATACACATCGTTTGCATCGTACGGGCTGCCATATCCTCCCGGCGCTGATATAGTCACCGACGGACCGATACTCGAGAATGGCGAAGAGCCGTCGTTATGATCGGTAGATGAAACACAGATTACATTTGAGTACGAAGTCGAGTATGCGCCCGGCCATGAGACAGAACCCTGCCAGTTGTTACCGGCTGCAGCACATACGACAACTCCGTGACTATCGGCATAGGCGACACCATGCTCCTTGGCTTCCCCTGCCGACCCGCCGCCGGAATAGTTGATAACTTTGCAGCCGTTATCAGTGGCATAAATGCATCCGTCGCGGAAATTCTCATGCGATCCCGAACCGTATTGATCGAACACCTTGATCGCCATGATCTCCGCGTTCCAGCAGACACCGGCAACACCGATGCCGTTGTCAGACTCCGCAGCAATTGTACCGGATACGTGAGTGCCGTGACCGTTGTCATCCGCAGGATCATTGTCGCCGTAGGCGAAATCGTATCCAAAGAAGTACCGCGTTGGATCATCGAGATCGGGATGGCTTAGTGATCCGAACTGTATTGGAATGCCGCTGTCTAACACGCCGACCCGGATGACTGCCCCGCCGGTCGAAATATCCCAACCTTCAGGCGCATCGATATCAGCGTCGACCGTGCCGCCGGGGGGATTCTGACCTGTGTTATGATAGTGCCATTGCTTATCGAACTCGGGATCGTTCGGAATGATGAA